>CAZIIX010000467.1:0-1943 GCA_964539345.1 uncultured Actinomycetes bacterium
TTGCGCTTGCGCTTCTTCTTGCGCGCCTTCTTCCGCTTGCGCTTCTTCTTGATCTTCACCACGCGGGCCGCATCCGCGACCCGGCTGACCGGCGGCTCGGCCACCGTCACGGTCCGCTTCCCACGTTCGCTCCGCCGCGAATCCAGGAACAGACCCAGGATGATCACGAAGCCGAGCACCGCAATGATGACCACCCCGACCGTGCCGATCCCGGCCACCAGCGCGGAGATCGCCCCCACCGCACCGGCGGCCGGCAGAGTGAGCAGCCAGCCGGAGGCGATCTTGCCGGCCAGCCGCCAGCGCACCTTGGCCCGTTTGCGGCCCAGCCCGGACCCGATGACCGACCCGGAGGCCACCTGGGTCGTCGACAGCGCGAAGCCCAGGTGTGACGAGGCCAGGATGGTCGCCCCGGTCGCGGTCTCGGACGCGAATCCCTGCGCGGGCTTGACGCTGGTCAGTCCGTTGCCCAGCGTCTCGATGATGCGCCACCCGCCGGCGTAGGTCCCGGCGGCGATCGTCACCGCGCACGCCACGATCACCCACAGCTCCGGCCCGGTGCCGGCCTCCTGCAGACCGGAGGCGATCAGCACCAGCGTGATGATGCCCATCGTCTTCTGCGCGTCGTTGGTGCCGTGCGAGAGCGCCACCAGGCTGGACGAGAAGATCTGCCCGCGGCGGAATCCGGCCCGGCCGCCGCGTCCGGTCCGCCCGCCGTCGGGACGTCGGGTGATCCGGTAGGCGAGCTTGGTGCCGACGTAGGCGGCGACGCCGGCGATGACCGGCGCGAACAGGGCCGGCAGCAGGATCTTGTCCACCACCGTGAGGTAGTCGATCGCGCCGATGCCCGCCCCGACCAGCGCGGCGCCGATCAGCCCGCCGAACAGCGCGTGCGAGGAACTCGACGGCAGCCCGAGCCGCCAGGTGATCATGTTCCACATGACGGCGCCGGTCAGCCCGGCGAACACCAACTCGGGGGTGATCGCCACCCCGCCTGGGCCTTCGCGGATGATGCCGCCGGAAACGGTCTTGGCGACCTCGGTCGACAGGAATGCGCCGATGAGGTTGAGTACGGCCGCCAGGGCGACCGCGGTCTTCGGCTTCAATGCGCCGGTGGCAATGGGCGTCGCCATGGCGTTGGCGGTGTCGTGGAAGCCGTTCGTGAAATCGAAGAACAGCGCCACGACGATGACCAGCACGACGATCACGGTGAGCTCGTCCATGTCGGGGACAGACTATGCGACGTGGGGGGTCGATGACACCACTATCGGCGTCTTCGTGAGCGACGTTGCTCACATGGTCGCGAACGCAGGGTGGTCGCGAGCGACCTGTTCGACGGTGCGGCGGTTGATCCGGCGCCGCGGGAACGGGCTGACCAGGACTCGAGGCCCGGTCGACCGGGTCGAGCGAACCCACGTGCCGACCGCCCGTGCGCCGGCGATGACGGTGGCCTTGAAGATGCCGTTGCCGCCCGGCACCACCAGTCGCTCGTCCGCCGCAGTGAGCGTGGCGGTGCGGTCCTGGTAGCCGAGGATGAGCTCGTCGAATCCGGGCAGGAGCATCAGACGCTCCGCGTCCTGGCGATGGTCCGCGAGCCGATCCGCGAGGTCCGCGGCGTGGAAGTAGACGGCGTCATCGATCTCGGTGGTACTCAGGGCGCCGGTCTCGCCCCCGGCGCGCAGGCCGGTGCGGGCATCGGACCTGGTCAGGCCGGTCCAGCGGGCGGCGTCGGCGACGGTGACGGGGCCATGCCCCACGGCGTAGCGCGTCATGAACTCGGCGACGGCCTCCGCCCGATCCAGCTCCCGCGGCGGGCCGAGCCAGTCGTCGCAGAGCACATAGAGCTGCTCGGCGCGGGCACCGTCCGCCAGCGGGCCCTGCACGACGACCTGGCGCATCGCCAGCATCGTGATCAGGTGGTACTCGCGGCCGGGGACATCGCCGAT
>CAZIIX010000468.1:0-1940 GCA_964539345.1 uncultured Actinomycetes bacterium
GGTGGGGCCGCGCGAAGATCCTGCGGGCGGGCGCGGCAGGCGGTAGCGGCGCGGGTCCCGCGGGCGTGCTCGGCGGCATGCGGTAGCGGGGGCGGGGATCCACGCGAGCGTGCTCGGCGGCACGCCCCAGCGGGGCGGGTCCGGGGCGGGTGCCCTGCGAACGTGCTCGACGACCCGCCGCAGCGGCGTGGCTACTTCGCCTCCGCGTAGTTCGAGACCGCCACCGGCCGCACCGGAATCTGCACCGCGGAACCGGGGAACACCAAGTCCCGCGCGGAATCCGCCGCCTCGACGATGAGCCGGCCCACGGCCTCGGCCTCGCCGACCGGGGCGTGCACCACGATCTCGTCATGCTGGAACAGCACGAGCTCCGCCGCGGGCATGTCCTGCAGCGCCAGGCGGAGCACGGTGAGCCAGACCGCGGCCCAGTCGGCGGCCGATCCCTGGATGACGAAGTTGCGGGTGAAGCGCCCCCTGTCGCGAGCAGCGCGTCGCGCACGGCCGTCGTCATCGCTGGATGCTCCGACCAGACGACGCCAGGCCTCGGACGGCGGCGGGCAGACCCGGCCCAGCACCGTCTGCACCACCGCGCCCGACTCCCCGCGCCGTGCCGCGCCCTCGACGAAGTCGACGGCCCGCGCGAATTGGGTGCGCATCGTGGCCATCAGCCGCGCGGCCTCGCCGGAAGTCTGGCCGTACATGCCGCCGAGCATGGCGAGCTTCGCGTGTGCCCGGTCACCGCCGAATCCGCGTGCGGCGATCGCCGCGTACATGTCTGCGCCGCGGGCCGCCGCCGAGAGCCCCGGGTCCTGGGAGAGCGCCGCCCACACGCGCGGTTCCAGCTGGGCGGCGTCCGCCACGACAAGGACGTGGCCGGGCTGCGCGGCCGCCGCGGCCCGCACCGACTTGGGTAACTGGAGACCGCCGCCGCCCCGGGTGGCCCACCTGCCGGAGACGACCGCGCCGGGTAGATACTCGGAGATCAGCCGCCCGCCGGAGACCCACTGGTCGAGCCAGTTCCATCCGTTGGCGGTGTAGAGCCGCGACAGGTCCTTGTAGGCGAGCACCGATGCGACTGCAGGATGGTCGATCTCACGGAGCACCCAGGCGCGAGTGGATTCGATGTCGAATCCTGCCCGTTGGAAGGCATGACGGAGGTCCAGGGCAGAGTCGGGGTTGACGGGGAACCCGAAGGCATCGCTGATCCGCTCGGCCAGCGCGGCCATGCGGACCGGTCGCGATCCAGGGGCGGGCCGAGGCCCGAGCTTCTCCTGCAGGATGCGTTCGTGCGTCGCGGCGTCCCACGGTAGGCCGTGGTGGGTCATTTCCGTTGCGACGAGCGCAGATCCGGATTCGGCCGCGATCAGCAGCCGGAGCGCGCCCGGTGCGACGGTGACTCCTGCGGCGGCCACTATCGGCCCGGTCGCGAGGGCGGCGACGCGGTCCGTTTGGTCGCGGTAGGCGCGAACGAGTTCGGTGGGCGTGGGCCGGTTTTGCTCCCGGCCGGGCGCGACGTCGAAGAGGCCGAGCTGCGGCGCCGCTGCCGTCGACCGGTCGATCGGATCGGGGTCGGGTGGGGCGGCGAGGCCGGCGGCCCGCGCGAGGACGGCCGCGGTCCGGCACGGCTCCCCGAATCGTCCGGCGCGACCGAGCAGAATCCGTTCGGTGAGCGAGATGTCGTGACAGCGCCGGAGCCGGATGCCCGCGCTTCGCAGCGGAAGATAGTCATCGGTGACCGAGTCGAAGATCCATCGCGGGTGATGCTCGGCCTCGATGGCGGCAACCGCGTGCAGCCCGGTCGCAACGTCCGGCGTGGCATCGTCACCGGCGTCCGGGGCATCGGCGGGCAGGCCAGCGGGCTGCGCTGCCGCGGCCGCAGCGGGCTGCGCTGCCGCGGCCGCGGCGGGCAGGCCACTGGGCGAGGCTCCCAGGCTCGCGTC
>CAZIIX010000469.1:0-1940 GCA_964539345.1 uncultured Actinomycetes bacterium
CCAACCGCTGTGACGGAATTGACCTGACACCGGACGCCGAGCCCCCGGCCGGCCACGTCGACCCGACACCCCACCGTGCCGGGCGTGGCGAGGATCTGACTGATGCCACACTGCACGGAGTCTTGTCGCTCGCCGCGGAACAGGCCATGCTCCATGCTGTTCCCCCACTGCCCGGCCCCCGCCAGCGTGCTCGGGCGACGAGCAGCCGCGCCCACGCACTACCCTTCCTGCATGGCGTCACCCTCACCGACCGGCCCTGCATCACCGACCGGCCCTGCATCACCGACCGGCCCTGCATCCACCGCCGGTCCGGACGACGATCGCGGCCACGTCCCCGGCGGGCCGGGCGGACTCTCCGCTCCCCCGCACCTGACGCCCGACGAGTTCCGCCGCCAGGCGCACGCGGTGGTCGACTGGATCGCCGACTACCGGGCGCGCATCGAGTCGTTCCCGGTCCGGTCCAACGTGCGCCCCGGCGAGATCGCCGACGCCCTCCCGCAGCAGCCTCCGGCCGGCGGCGAAGGCATCGACGCGCTGCTGGCCGACCTGGACGCCACGGTGTTGCCCGGCATCACGCACTGGCAGCACCCGTCATTCTTCGCGTACTTCCCCGCCAACAGCACCGGGCCGGCGATCCTCGGCGACCTCCTCGCCTCCGGGCTGGGCGTGCAGGGGATGGTGTGGGCGACCAGCCCCGCCGCCACCGAGGTGGAGACCCGCGTCATGGATTGGCTCGCCGAACTCCTCGGCCTGCCGGCACGGTTCCGCTCCACCGGGCCCGGCGGCGGCGTCATCAACGACACCGCCTCGACCGGCACGCTGACCGCGCTCGTCGCGGCGCTGCACCGCGCCAGCGGTGGCCGGGCCCGTGTCGAAGGGCTGCGCGGCCAGTACACCGTGTACGCATCCCAGGAGGCGCACTCCTCGGTCGCCAAGGCAGTGACGATCGCCGGCGTCGGGTCCGCGCAGCTCCGGCTGGTCGGCACCACCACACCGGGTGGGCCGATGGACGTGGCCGCGCTGGCAGCCGCGATCGAGGCGGACGCCGCCGCGGGCCTGACCCCGGCCATGATCGTCTCGGCGGTCGGCACCACCGGCACCGGCGCCATCGACCCCACCGCCGAGATTGCCGCCTTGGCCCGCCGGTACGGGGCGTGGCTGCACGTCGACGCGGCCTGGGCCGGGGTCGCCGCCGTCGCACCGGAACACCGCCCGCTGCTCAACGCGGGCCTGGAGTCGGCCGACTCCTACGTCACCAACCCGCACAAGTGGCTGCTGACCACGTTCGACTGCGACGCCCTGTACGTGGCGGACCGGACGGCGTTGACCGCTGCGCTGACCCAAACACCGGAGTACCTGCGCACCGAGCAGTCGGACGCCGGCACCGTCATCGACTACCGGGACTGGCACCTGCAGCTCGGCCGGCGCTTCCGGGCGCTGAAGCTGTGGGCGGTGCTGCGGCACTACGGCCCGGCGGGTCTGGCGGCGCACATCCGGTCCGGGATCGCGCTGGCCGAGCGCCTCACCGACGCGCTGGCCGACGACCGGCGCTTCGTCATCACGCATCGGGCCCTGGCGCTGGTCTGCCTGCACCTGGACACCGGCCGCGGCGCGGCGGCAGACAACGACGCCACCATGACGCTGATGCGGCAGGTGAACGACTCCGGCGAGGCCTACCTGTCGCACACCTCGGTGGACGGCCGGATGCTGCTCCGGGTGGCGGTCGGCACACCGGAGACCGCCGAGCGCCATATTGACGCGCTGGTCGGGCAACTGCGGGGACTGGTCGGCCCGCTGATCACCGGCTGACTGTGCCCCGCGCGCACTTGCCCGGCCGACGGGACGCCCTGGCCCGTCCCGGCGCCGAGTCCGTCCCGGCACCGCGCGCCGGTCAGCGCAGCCGGACCAGCCCCTCCTGCACGACGGTAGAGAGCAACCTG
>CAZIIX010000470.1:0-1923 GCA_964539345.1 uncultured Actinomycetes bacterium
CCACACCGACCTGAGCACCGCTGAAGAATCGCGCCTCGTAGAGCACACCCCTGTCGGCGGTTCTGTCCACGCCGTAGACCGAGCGGGTCTGGAATGTCTGGCTGCCTCCGGGCACCATGGCGAACAGTGCGTCGTCGGCAGCCTTGGCTGACACCGCGCTGACGTCAACCCCGCTGACTTCGGCAATGAGCCGGTCCGACAGCGCCCGTTCCCCCTGGTCCGCAGGCGCGCTCGAGTCCCGCAACTGCCAGAAATCGATCAGGCACCCCGACCGACGGTGTCGATATTGCCAATGGCCCTGGCCGTCGTCGGGTATCACGGTGACATAGTCGTCCGCGGAGGTCATCGCGTCGGCCCAGCTGATCACCCACGTACCGTCGACCATCGGTGGCCCGTCGAACGGGTACGCGACCACGCGAGTTCGCGAAGTCTCGGCGGGCGGTGTCGACACGGCCGACGGAGCCTCGGCGGGCGGTGTCACAGGGTAGGACCCCGACGCCATTGCGGGCGCGCTGGCCGAGGTGACGCCCGACGACTCTGCGGGCCCATCTCCGACCACCGGCACACCGGCAACCCCGGCGGACCCACAGCTCGTTCCACTCACGATCACCACGAGGACAACGGCAATTCCTGCAGGTAGTCGATTTCTCACATCGGCGAGACTACGGCGAATGGCACGCTCGTCGACACCGCGAAGCGAAAATGTGGATAGGTCGTCGAGACGCGTCTCTGACCTGCGGCGATGCCCGCGAGCGTGACTTAGCGCGTCAGCAGCCAGACCGCCACGGCGATCGCGATGATGAGCACGATCGCGGCGATGACGATCCACAGCGCGGACGATGACCCCTTGGCCGCTTCGAGCCGCTCCATCTCGGCCTCGTGTGCCACAAAACGCTTGAAGGTCCCGGTATCGGCGATATTCGCGTCGTCGGGGTTCTCGGGGGTCGTCATAACGGCCATTCAACCGCATCGGCGTGCTCGACTGGGAATTGTCGAATAACGAATCCGTTACAGCAGCGTGTCCGGCGGGTCACGTTTGAGCAGCGTTGCCATCACATCCCCGGCGGCCGGGCCGCTCCCCGGCGCGCCCCGCCTTGAGTGATCTGCATGACACCCGATGATGGAGGCAGGGACGGGCGCTGGAGGTGCGTCATGAACGAGAAGGTGTCTCAGGTCGAGGTCGCGGCCCTACAGGCGCGCGGCGAGCTGCGCGGATTCCTGCTCTCCGGGCGGTGGCCGGCGTCGACCCTCGAGTGGATCCGGGTGCTGCTGCTCGCGGTGCGGGTGGCCGCGGTGCCCGGCATGCTCCCCACCACCACCGTGTTCCGGGTGCGCGAGGACGTGCCCGACGACCCCCCGGACGGCGCGATCGGCCTCGTCATCGCGGAGGGGACGTTCTCCGGTGACGACGCCCTGGAGCCCGGCCAGTTCGCCGATCCGCAGCCGCCCGGGCTGATCGTGCTGCACCCGCCGTCGGAGACCCGGCCGTCACTGCCGGAGGTCGCCGAGGTGGCGTCCGGATGCGTGCTGCTGCCGGGGCTGCCCTGGCTGGGGCTGGAGCACCGGGCGGGCTGGATCGAGGCCGGGCAGGACGGCACCGTCACCTCGATGGTGTCGCGGTCCGGGGTCGACCCGGAGGAGAACCCGGACACCGCCGTGCTGGCGATGCTGCTGGCGGCGTAGGCCGCCGCGGCGCGGGATTCAGTCGGTGCCCAGGTCGAACGCGGCCTCGTTGAGCAGCTTGTCCTCGTCACGCTCGGCCTCCGCGGCCCCGAGCTGCGCGATCTGCTCGGCGCGACCGGCCTCGATGGCGCCGACCAGGCTCGCCGTGGCGTCCAACTGCCCGAGCCCGGCGTAGAGCTCGAGCTTCGAGCGCGAGTCCGCGATGTCCAGGTTGCGCATGGTGAGCTGGCCGATGCGGTC
>CAZIIX010000471.1:0-1914 GCA_964539345.1 uncultured Actinomycetes bacterium
CGACGCCGATGAGGACCACTCGCTTGCCCGGCTCGACCAGTCGGCATGCGCGTGGAGGTACGAGCGGCGAATTCGACGCCTCGATCACCGCGTCCCACGGCTCGTCCGGCAGGGTGTCCCAGGTCCACGCCTGATCGAAGCCCAGACTCCGCGCGAACCGTAACGAGGTGTCGCTGCGCCCGACCAGATGCACGTCGGCACCCTCGGCGCGTCCGAACATCGCGCACAACAGCGCAATGGTTCCGGAGCCGGTCACGAGAATCGTGTCACCGGCCGCGATATCGGCGGCCTGAACGGCACGGAGCGAGTTCCCGCCGGGCTCGACCATCGCCCCGGCGGCATCGTCGACGCTGTCCGGCAGCAGATGGAGCGACGCGGCGGGGACGGCCAGCTTTTCCGCCAAGGCGCCGGCCCACCCGCCGCGGATACCGACCTCGTATCGGTCCGCACACACATGTTGCCGACCGGTCGCGCAGCGGCGGCACCGGCCACAGCCGAGCATGGTGTCGCCCGTCACCCGGCGGCCGACCAGTGACGCGGGCACCCCCGACCCGACCTCCGCGACGACGCCCATCCATTCGTGCCCGATCCGCATCGGGTACCGGGCGTGACCGCTGGTGAGATACGCCATGTCGCCGGTGAAGAACTCGACGTCGGTGCCGCAGATACCGGCGCGGCGCACATCGACGATCACCTCGCCGGCGCCGGGAGTCGGAGGCGCGACCTGCCGAACCTCGGCACGCCGAGGTCCACTGAGAACGAGCGCTCTCATGTCTGCTCCTCCTCCGCGGCCTCTGCTGCCTGTTCTCGCTCTGCTGCCTGCGCTCCCTCGGCCTGCGCTCGCTCCACCGCATGGTCCCGCCGCGCCACCCCCCGCGCCGGTGGCCCCGCCCATGGGAGTGGTGGCACCCCGGTAGCGCCGACCCGCGCGGTGAACAGGTGCCCGGACAGCGGGGCGGCGTCCCGTTGCTCGCGACTCAGGCCCTGGTACGCGGTGGTGATCAGCAACGTATCGAGCGCGGGTCCGACGAACGCCACCGACGAGACGTGTGGCACCGGCAGTGGAAGTTCACCGAGGGGCCGGCCGGCAGGGTCGAGCCGAATCACCCTGCTGCCGCCCCAGATCGCGATCCACACACAGCCGGCGTCATCGATCGTCAGACCGTCCGGGAAGCCGTCGCCGATGGTGGCGAAGACGCCGCGCGGGCCGACTGCGCCGGTCTGCGCGTCATAGTCGCGCACGAAGATCCGTTGCGACATCGTGTCGATGCTGTACAGCAGGGTTCCGTCCGGCGACCATGCCAGTCCGTTGGACAGCGTGAGATCGTCGTCTATGACGGTGATCTCGCCGTCGGGCTCGACGCGGACCAAGAACTCGTCCTGGGACCCGCCGAGTTCGGTCAGCGTGCCGACGACGAGGCGGCCGGCCGGATCGGGTTTGCCGTCGTTGAGCCGGCGGTGCGCGCCGGACGCGATCCGTGGCCCGGCGGTCAGAGTCCCGGACAGGTCGCGGTAGTAGAGCCGGTGCTTCCCGGCAATGACCATCTCGCCGGTGGTGGCCAGCGCGATGGCTCCGGCGGTGTCCGGGGCGGCGAACCGGTCGGTGATGCGGATCCTGCCGCGTTCATCGAGCTGGCCCGCCAGGACGGACCCGGCGGAGATATCGACCCATCGCACGAGCCCGGCAGCCGGATCCCACAGGGGGCCCTCGGCCAGGCAAAAGGCCTCGTCCGACGCGACGTGCACGTCACCGTGGGGCGGCGGTCGCGTCACACCGATTCTCCTTCCGTTCGGGCCGCGGTTGGTCCGATGTGCCCGTTGCTGCCGGCCGCGCGGCCACCGTCATCCCACGCGGCCTCCGTCACCCCGCGGTGATGCCTCCGTCGATGACGAGGTCGGTCCCGGTCGCGTATG
>CAZIIX010000472.1:0-1910 GCA_964539345.1 uncultured Actinomycetes bacterium
AGAGTAGGGGCATGGACATCACACTCGGGGACTACGCCCCGGACTCCTCCGCCGCGGCCTTCGTCGCGCCGAGCGCGCAGCTGATCGGCACTGTGTCCCTCGCAGCGGGCGCCTCGGTCTGGTACACGGCGGTGCTGCGCGGCGACCTGGGGCCGATCGCGGTCGGTGAGCGCAGTAATCTGCAGGACGGCGTCGTGGCGCACGTCGATCCGCTGTTCCCGGTGCGGGTCGGCGCCGGTGTGTCGGTGGGGCACCGCGCCGTGCTGCACGGGTGCACCGTCGAGGACGACTGCCTGATCGGCATGGGCGCGGTGCTGCTCAACGGGGCGGTGATCGGTGCCGGCTCGCTGGTCGCGGCCGGTGCGGTGGTGCCCGAGGGTGCGGTGATCCCGCCGCGGTCGCTGGTCGCCGGGGTCCCTGGCAAGGTGCGCCGCGAGCTCTCCGATGACGACGTCGGCAGGATCCGCGCGAACGCTTCGGTGTACGTGGAGTTGGCCAAGCAGCACGCGGCGGCTCAGGTCGTGAGCTGAATAGTCCTGCGCGCCAACAGGTATGCCGGGAGCACCCCGACCAGGATCAGCCCCACGCCGTACGGGGCCGCCGCGGTGAAGTCCAGCACCTCCCCGTTCGTCGTCGACCAGAGCGCCGTGGACAGCGTCGTCATCCCGGTCGGGACGAGCAGCAGCGTCGTGGTCAGCTCCTTCGCCGAGTCCAGCAGCACGAACAGCGCCCCGGCTGCCACCCCGGGCAGCGCCAGCGGCAGCGTCACCCGCAGGAACGTCCGCAGCCGCCCGTACCCCAGCGATTGCGCGGCCTCGTCCAGCCGCCGGCCCGCGGCGCGCAGCCCCACGTGCTGCGAGCCGACCGCCAGCGGCAGGAACAGGATCACGTACGCGGCGACCAGCATCACCGGCGTCTGATACACCGGCCGGAACCAGCGCACCCCCATGTACACCAGCGCGAGCGCCAGGATCACGCCGGGCAGCGAGTGCGCCAACCACACCGACCGCTCGACCAGCGTGGACAGCCGACCCGGGTACCGCGCGTAGAGCCAGCTGATCGGCAACGCCACGATCGTCGCCGCGACCCCGGCGATCACCGCCAGTTCGAGCGTGTTCCAGACGGCCGAACCCCAAGCGGCCCAGTCGATCCCGCCCAGGGACGACGCCGACGATCCGCCCCCGGCCGACCGGGCCGCGGCGAAGGCGTCGATCAGCCCGACCGCCGCCAGGTACAGCGGCACGCCCAGCGCCAGCAGCGTGACCAGCCCGCACAGCACGGTCCACGGCACCCGGCCCCAGCCCAACCGCCAGCGCGCCGCCGCGCGAACCACGCCGCGCCCGACCCGCGCCGGCGCGTGCCGGCCCCGCGCGAGGCGCTCGATGATCAGCACCAGCGCCGCCCCGCCGATCAGCACCACCGCCAGCGCCCGGCCCGCCTCCGGCGCTCCCAGCACGCGCACCCGCTGCATGATCGCGGTGGTCAGGGTGCGGTAGTTGAGCAGTTGCAGCGCGCCGAACTCGGCCATCACGTGCAGCACCACGATGAGCATCCCGGCCGAGATCGCCACCCGCAGCTGCGGCATCGTGACGGTCCAGAACGTCCGCCACTCGGAGCGGCCCAGCCCGCGCGAGACCTCCTCCTGCGCCGCGTCCACCCCGCGCAGCGCGGCCACGGTGGGCAGGAACACGTACGGGAACAGGCTCAGCGAGAGCACCAGCGTGGAGCCGCCCAGCCCGAAGACCGCCGTCGACTGCGGCACGTAGCGGTAGCTGGCCGCCACCCAGGTGTAGGCCGCCACGAACCCGGGCACCGCCAGCGGCATGGTCAGCAGCACGATCCACAGCCGCGGCATCGGCAGCGTCGTGCGCACCACCAGCACCGCCAGCCCCACGCCGAGCACCAGCGAG
>CAZIIX010000473.1:0-1910 GCA_964539345.1 uncultured Actinomycetes bacterium
CCAGGAAGTCACGGGCGCCCTCCGGGGTGGAGCGGGTCAGCGTTGGGGTCTCGATCTCGACGAAATCCTGCTCGTCGAGCACGCGGCGCGCGGCCCGGCTGACGGCCGATCGCAGCCGCAGGTCGGCCGCGGGTTTGCTGCGCCGCAGGTCGAGGTAGCGGTACTTCAGCCGCGCCTCCTCGCCGGGCTGCTCGTCGGACTCGATCTGGAACGGCAGCGCCGCCGACTCGGAGAACACGGTGAAGGAGGTGACGGTGACCTCGATCGCGCCGGTGGGCAGCTCGGGGTTCTCGTTGCCCTTGGGGCGGATGTCGACGGTGCCGACGACCTGCAGGCAGAACTCGCTGCGCAGTTTGTGTGCGCGCTCGGCCATCTCGCCCTCGCGGAAGACGGCCTGGACCACGCCGGAGGCGTCGCGCAGATCGATGAAGATCACCCCGCCGTGGTCACGCCGCCGGGCCACCCATCCGGCCAGGGTGACGGTCGAGCCTTGGTCAGAGGCGCGGAGGGATCCGGCAGTGTGATCGCGGAGCACGGTAGTCCTTTGAGCAGTCGGTGGGTCGGTTCGGCACGGCACGATGGCGGCGTCGACCCCCATTCGGCCTCACGCCGATACTACGTGCCGCCCGGTGGCGATCCGCTGCGCGGCCGGGTAGTCCGTGATGGCGGCCAGTGACGCCGCGCCCGGTCAGCGGTTCGGGACCGGCCGGTCAGCCTCCGGTGACGGCTCCGCTGTCCGACATGACGTGGCTGGCCAGTTCGGCGAGGCGTTCGGACCGCGTTTCGGGGGTGGCGGACTTGCCGACCCAGTCGACGTACTCGCGCTGGCGTGTGGAGCGCAACGATTCGAAGGTCTCGAGGGCACCGTCGACGGCCTGAAGCGCCGCCGCCATGTCGTCCGGCACCGCGATTCCGTGTTGGGTAATCACTGCACCACTCCTCCCGCCTGGGGCAGCGGCCGCCGCCTCCTTCGAGTGTGCCCAAAGATCGGGTGGCCGTCACCTCGAAACCCCCGATGACGGAGGTCGCGGGGAGCCGGTTAGCGGAAGAGCCTGCGGATCATCAGCAGCAGGATCAGGCCGCCGACGCCCATGACGGAGTATTTGACCGCCGGGCGGTCCCAGATCTCCTGCGCGCGGCGCTTGCCCTCGTCGACCGCACGGCGCGGATCGGCGCGCGTGGTGAACTCGTCGACCGCCGCCGCCAGGCCGTCCCGGGCACGTTCGATCTCCGCCTGGATCGTCTCGGCATCGCGGACCACGTGACCTCCCGGTGAACGCTGTCGGTAGCCGCCGCTGACGCGGCCTGCAGTACGCCCTACCCTAACGCTATGACGAACAAAACCCCGTCCGAGGGGGACGCCGCGCCCGCCTTCACGCTGCCGGACGCGGACGGCACGCCCGTGTCGCTCGCCGACTTCGCTGGACGCAAGGTCATCGTGTACTTCTACCCGCGGGCGCTGACCCCGGGATGCACCACTGAGGCCTGCGACTTCACCGCGGCGCGCACCGAGCTCGATGCGGCCGGCTACACCGTCATCGGCATCTCCCCCGACCAGCCGGCGAAGCTCGCCGAGTTCCGGGAGGCGGAGAGCCTGAACGTGGTGCTGCTGTCCGACCCGGACCATGCCGTGATGGAGGCCTACGGGGCGTACGGCGAGAAGCAGAACTACGGCAAGACGATCCAGGGCGTGATCCGCTCGACGTTCGCCGTGGACGAGGCCGGGACGATCACGCACGCCTGGCGCAACGTCAAGGCCACCGGCCACGTGGGGCGCATCCTCGGCCAGCTCGGAATCGGCTAATCTGAGGCATCGGTCGCTCCGGCGACACCGGGGGCCGTAGCCCAATTGGCAGAGGCACACGGTTTAGGTCCGTGCCAGTGTGGGTTCGACTCCCACCGGCCCCACT
>CAZIIX010000474.1:0-1908 GCA_964539345.1 uncultured Actinomycetes bacterium
ACTCGCTGGACGACGAGCTGCACCTGCTGACCGTGCACGGCGTGCTGCACCTGCTCGGCTACGACCATGCCGAGCCCGCCGAGGAACGCGCCATGTTCCGGCTGCAGAACGAACTGCTCGACGCCTGGCGCGACCTGCGCGACCGCACCAGCGCCGCCTCCCGGGTGCGCGCGGCCGACTCGGCCGTGCTCGGCACGGTGGGCCTGCTCGAGTCGCATCCCGCCGGCGAGGCCGAACCCGCCCGACCACCGGACCCCGGGTCCGGTCGACGCCGACGCAGCGGATCGTGAGGTCGGGTCGGTGAGCAGCACGGACATCGTCTTACTCGTGGTCGCCGCGGCCCTGGTCCCCCTGGCGGGACTGGTCGCGGCGGCCGACGCAGCCATCAGCTCCGTGTCCGCCGCGCGCGCCGAGGAGCTCCAGCGGGAGGGCCGACGGGGCGCCGCCGCGTTGTGCGCCGTCGCCGGCGACCGCGCCCGGTACGTCAACCTGCTGCTGATGATCCGGCTGGCCGCCGAGCTCACTGCCACCGTGACCGTCGGGGCGGTCGCGCTGGCCACCTGGGGCTTCCACTTCTGGGTGGCGGTCGTCGTCATCGCCGTCATGCTGCTGGTGAGCTACGTGGCCATCGGGGTGCTGCCGCGCAACCTCGGCCGGCAGCACCCGTACACGGTCGGGCTCGCCATGGCCGGGCCGATCCGGGCCCTGGGCCGGGTCCTCGCCCCGGTGTCCAAACTGCTGATCATCGTGGGCAATGCGCTCACCCCTGGCCGCGCCTCCCCGGAGGGCCCGTTCACCTCCGGCGTGGAACTGCGCGAGCTGGTGGACCTGGCCAGCGATCGCGGCGCGGTGCTGGAGTCCGAGCGGGAGATGCTGCAGTCCGTGTTCGACCTGGGCGACACGATCGTGCGGGAGATCATGGTGCCGCGCACCGAGGTGGTGTGGATCGAGTCCGGCAAGACCCTCCGGCAGGCCGTGCACCTGGCCGACCGCTCCGGATTCTCCCGGATCCCGGTCATCGGCGAGGACGTCGACGACATCGTCGGGGTGGTCTACGTCAAGGACCTGGTCGCGCGGCTGCTCTCCCTGGACCCGGACGACCGGGGTCCAGCGGTGACCGAGCTGATGCGACCGGCGGTGTTCGTGCCGGAGTCGAAGAACGTCGACCAGCTGCTGCGCGACATGCAGCGGGACCGCACCCACCTGGCGATCGTGGTGGACGAATACGGCGGCACCGCGGGCCTGGTGGCCATGGAGGACATCGTCGAGGAGATCGTCGGCGAGATCACCGACGAGTACGACCCCGACACGCCCGACCCCATCGAGTACCTGCCGGACGGGACGGTGCGGGTGGCCGCCCGGCTGCCGGTGGAGGACCTCGGCGACGTCTTCGACGTGGAGCTTCCCGCCGACGACGTCGAGACGGTCACCGGCCTGATGTCGCAGGTGCTCGGCCGGGTGGCGCTGCCCGGGTCGGAGGCGGACATCAACGGGCTCCACCTGGTGGCCGAGGGCGGCGTCGACCGGCGTGGCCGGCAGCGCGTCGTGACCCTGCTGGTCTCCCGCACCGTCACCGAGGACGCCGACGCGGCCGACGAGCAGGACGCCACCGGCGGCAGCAGCGGGGGGACGGACGCCCGCCCCGGCTCGCCCGGCGATGACGGGGGTCCCGGCCGCCGCACCGCTCCGCCCGCGGCATCGCACCCTGCGTCCGCGGCCGAGCCGCGCACCGGTTCGGATACGGCCAACGGCGGAACCGCGCCCGGTGACGACGGGGCGCTGATCCACGAGACCGGCTCCAGCCGCGCCGGGCGGGGCACCCGATGACCGGCGCCGAACGCGCACCGGATCCTGCTCCGGAACGCGTGCTGGCCGGCGAGGCGCACCGCAGTGGGTTCGCCTGCTTCG
>CAZIIX010000475.1:0-1894 GCA_964539345.1 uncultured Actinomycetes bacterium
CCCAACGCCGGGTGGGCCTGCATGACGACGGTCGCGCCGTTCGGCCACACCACGGCGACCGCGCGGCTGCGGTCGTCCGCCGTCGGCCACCGTCCGACGACCACCCCGTCGGACAGCGTGATCTGCTCGAACGTGTCCCGACTGAGCCGGGTCAACCCATCGATCTGCACGCTGCCGTCCTGCCCGACGATGACGACGTCGCTGCCCGCACCGATGGCCACGGCCGACACCACCGACACGTCGTCGCGGTGCAGCATCGGCGAGAACTCGAGCTGGATCGTGTGCGCGGGGTCGCCGGTGCGGGCGACGAACTGCCCGGTCGCCTGCGTGCTGTAGCGGAATCCGCCGGTGGTGATCAGGTGCGGGTCACCGGTCGCGCCGCCGGCGAACGGCTCGCCCAGCGTCGCCGTGTTCACCAGGTCGGCCAGGCTCAGCCCCGTCGAGGCGATGGCGTCCGCCATGCCGGGCACGCTGGGCGGGTCGGTCAGCCGCGTCCCGTCGGCGGCGAACCGCCCGCGGAACCTGCCGTCGGCGTGGAAGACGGTGCGTGCCGAGTCCGGACCCGTCGTCACGGCCACGTTCCCGCTGCCGTCCACCGCGAGGCATCCGCCCTTGGTGACGCAGTCGATCATGGCGCCGCCGGGGCCGAACCAGCGATATCCCCCGTCGGCCACGAGCGCGTACTCGGTGGGGCTGGGCCCCTGCCAGCGCTGCCCCGTATCAGTGGGTATGACGACGCCATCGTCGGTCTCCGCTCCGGACAGCCAGGCCAGCATGGCCACGTCCGGCGGGCCGGGCGCCTCGGGGGCGGCCGGGCCGGTGGAGGTCGCCGGCGCATTCCCGTCGCCACCGTCCGGTGGGATCAGTCCGGTGTCGTCGGAGGTGCCCGTGCCGGTGGCGGTGGTGTCCGCCCCGCTGCGGTGCACGGTCGTCGGTCCGGGGGTGGGCGAGGACGAGCACCCGGCGACGGCGATGGCCGCGATGCCCAGCGCGGCGGCGTACGGCAGCGCACGGGACATCCGCCCGGCGCGGCGGGCCGCGCGCGGCAGCCGAGGCGCCCGGTGGCGCCGCCCGAACCCGACCTGGTCGCTCATCCTCAGCATCGTCGCCCACGAAGGCGTTCCCGGTCCAGTGGCGGCGCTGTGACCTGGGCCCTTGCGGAAGTTACTGGCCAGTAATACCCTGATACTACTGACGAGTAACCTCACCCGCACGCCGTCCGATCGGGCCGGATCCACACCATCTGGGAGGCCGCCATGAGCCACTACCGCTCCAACATCCGTGACCTGGAATTCAACCTGTTCGAGGTCTTCGGCGCCGACGCCTACTGGGGGCGCGACGGCTCCGAGATGGACGCCGACACCGCACGCGGGGTGCTCAGCGAGCTCAACAAGCTGGCCACCGGGCCGCTGGCCGCCTCGTTCGTCGACGGCGACCGCAACCCGCCCGTGTTCGACCCGGAGACGTTCACCGCGCCGCTGCCCGAGTCGCTCAAGGAGTCCTACCGCGCACTCTGGGAGGGTGAGTGGTGGCGCCTGGACCTTCCGGACGACCTGGGCGGATATGGGGCGACGCCGTCGCTGCGGTGGGCCGCGTCGGAGCTGATCCTGGGAGCGAACCCGGCGCTGCACATGTACTCCGGCGGGCCGAACTTCGCCACCGTCGTGCACCGCAACGGCACCGACGTGCAGAAGCAGATGGCGCTGCGCATGATCGAGAAGGGCTGGGGCGCCACGATGGTGCTCACCGAGCCGGACGCCGGCAGCGACGTCGGTGCCGGCCGCACTCGGGCGATCCTGCAGGAGGACGGGTCGTGGCACCTCGAGGGGGTCAAGCGGTTCATCACCTCGGCCGAGCACGATCTGACCGACAACATCATCCACCTGGTGCTGGC
>CAZIIX010000476.1:0-1894 GCA_964539345.1 uncultured Actinomycetes bacterium
GCCTGGATCAGCATCTTGCGATTGACCAGGTCCGCGAACTTGCCCCACACCGGGGTGGTCACGGTGGTGGCCAGCAGGCTGGCGGTGACGACCCAGGTGTAGGCGGACTGCCCGCCGCCGAGCTCGTGGATGATGCGCGGCAGGGCCGTCGAGACGACCGTCCCGGCGAGGATCGCCACGAACATGCCGAGCAGCAGACCGGACATCGCGACCAGGACCTCGCGGTGCGACATCGCGCCGGATTCGGCCGCCGACAGCTGTCCGCGCTCCCGTGCGGCCGACGGAGCGGCGGTCGCGGCAGCGGTCGGTGACACGGACTCGGGTGGCGTGGGCGATGTGGTCGGGGCAGACATCAAGGAGCGTCCTCGCGGGGTTCGGCACAGGGCCGGAGACTGATTGTTGACAAGCATCAACTATAACGAGACTAGTTGACCATTGCAAACTACATCGTCGGCGTCGCGGCGTGATCAGCGTCCGGGTGGATGCGGGCCTTCCGACTGCCGATCTCGGGACCGAAGTCCCTCGGGGCGGCGCGCGCCGTCGCCTACAAAGGGGTGAGGTGCGCAGCGAAAGGACCTACAGTGGCCACCACACAGATCGTCATCACCGATGGGACAGGTATGCAGCAGGAGGACCGCAGGTCACCGCGCCGGGACCCGGCCGCGCGGCCGGCGGAGGCGTCCGCGACGAGCGGCAGCCCGGCGGCCATGCTGCTGCTGGCGACCATCGGCTTCGCCCTGTGCTTCTGGGCCTGGGCACTGATCAGCCCGCTCGGTGCGCATTACGGCGCCGAGTTCGGGCTCTCCGCGGTCGAACAGTCACTGCTCGTCGCGGTCCCGGTGATCGTCGGATCGCTCGGCCGCATCCCGGTCGGCGCGCTCACGGACCGGCTCGGGGCGCGCGTGATGTTCCCCGCGGTCGCCGCGCTGACCATCGTGCCGGTGCTGTTCGTCGGATTCCTGGGCGTGACCTACCCGCTCGTGCTCATCGGCGGATTCTTCCTGGGCCTCGGCGGCACCTCGTTCGCCGTGGGCGTCCCGTTCGTCAACGCGTGGTACCCGCCCGCCCGGCGGGGCACCGCCCTGGGGATCTTCGGTGCCGGCATGGGAGGCACCGCCATCGCCGCCTTCACCACGGTGCAGATCGCCGACCGGTGGGGGTCGGCCGTCCCGTTCGTCGTCGTCGCCGTCCTGCTCGCCGCGTACGCCCTCGTCGCCCGCGCGCTGCTCGTCGACCCGCCCGGCCGGTCCGCCAAGGCCGCCGCCGGATCGGTATGGATGCGTGCCTGGCGCACGCTGCGCGAGCCGGTCACACTGAAGCTGAGCTGGCTGTACGCCATCGGCTTCGGCGGGTTCGTGGCGTTCTCCGTCTACCTGCCCACCTACCTGGTCAATCAATACGACATGACGCTGGCCGACGCGGCGCTGCGCACCGCCGGATTCGTGGTGCTCGCCGTCGTCATGCGCCCGGTCGGCGGCTTCCTGTCCGACAAGGTCGGCGCCACCAGGGTTCTCGCGATCTGCTTCGCGCTCACGGCCGTCTTCGCCTTCGGCGCCGCGATCGGCCTGAGCCTGATGCCGCAGGGCACCGTGATGTTCCTCGGGCTGGCGGTCGTCCTCGGCGCCGCCTCGGGCGCGGTGTTCGCGCTGGTCGCCGAACTCGTCGACGCGCCCCGGGTCGGCGCAGTCACCGGTATCGTCGGCGCGGCCGGCGGTCTGGGCGGCTTCATCCCGCCGCTGGTGATGGGCAGCGTCTACGGCCAGTCCGGGCACTACGCCCTGGGTCTGGGGCTGCTCGCCGGTGTGGCGCTGGGCACCGCGGTGTTCGCCTGGTTGGGCTTCGGTTCGCGCTCCGACGGCGGGCACTAGCAGCCGGCGATCGGTCACCAGCAGCC
>CAZIIX010000477.1:0-1888 GCA_964539345.1 uncultured Actinomycetes bacterium
TCGTCCGGCAGCAGCATGCCCCGCTCATCGAGGAACTCGCCACCGGCCCCGCCCGCGAACAGCACGGCCTCGATCACCAGCGGATCGGTCAGCCCCTTCAGCAACGCGTGCGGACTCTCGTCGTACCGCGCGCGCAACTGGGCCAGTTCCATGATCAAGTACCGGTACGGTCCGGCCTCCGCATACTGGATTGCCTTGCGGTGCAACCACCGGGCACGATCGGCCAGCGACAATTCCTCCTTGCCCAGGTGGCACACCTTGTACTTGCGTCCGGAACCGCACCAGCACGGCCGATTCCGGCCCAACCCGGGGCGCGGCGGGCTGGCCAGCGTGCTCAGGAACTCCACGTCCGGGTCGTCCGAGCCCGCCCCGGCTTCCCGGAGCAGCGCCAGCGCCCCGGCCGCATCCCCGCGGTCCGAGGCGTAGCGGGCCAGGTCGCGCAGCACCGGCGGCCAGGCGCCGCTCCCGTGATCCCGGTGAAGTTCGCGAGCCTGGTGCAGGTGCTCCTCCGCCTCGGCCACGGCCCCGAGCCGTTCGGCGCAGCGGGCCCGCACCCACCGGAGCGCCCCGCGTGCCTCGGCCGGCGCCACGCCCTCCCACGTCTCCACCATGGCACCGAGGACCACCGCCGCATCGGGGGCAGCGCCGAGTGCCTCGCCCAGCAGGGTCGACGCCACGTCCGGATCCGCCAGTGGCGCCGTCAGCGCAGCGATCCCGTCCGCTGATTCCGGTATCGGCGGCGCCTGCGTCACCTCCGGTACGCCGCTGTCGTCATCACCGGCCTCCAGCCTGTCCACGGCCCACCACACCCAGGGCGCGATCTGCGCGATCGACAACGCTCCGGCGACGGGGATGTCATGGACGACGGCAATATCGGCGGCGCGGGCGGTGAGGTTCCACTCGCGTGGGTCCACCTCGTCCGTGGCCACCGTGTCACCGAGTATGACGAAGCCTGCGTGCGTCAACATCTCTCCGATGGGCGGCAGCGCCTCTCGCCAGAGCGTCCCATCGTCTGCCATGAGCGCGTGGACGAGTCGGCCCACGTGCAGCGGCATGACGGCGGCCTGGTCGGGTGCCTCACTCCGGGTGCTGTGCGTCCTGCGCAAGTGCTCGTCCGACCTGCGCAGCACGCTGTGGACTCGCGTCGCGAGGTCGCTCGGCGGAGGTGTTGTGTCGGCCGGAGCGGACGGGACGGCCGGAGCAGACGGGACGGCGGGAGCGGACGGGTCTGCCGGAAGGGCCGCGCCCACTCGTTCGATGATGAGGCCGTCGGCGGTGGGCCGTAGCCCGATCATGTCGCCGGTCCCGAACGCCCCGAGTGTGTCGGAAGGCAGGGCAATCATGCGGTCGATGTCGATGCCGTCGTCCGATGGGGCGTAGAGCTCCGCGTGCCGCGCGGCCGGCGAGGCTTCGTCATAGTCGTCTCGGTCGTCCCGGTCACGTTCATCAATGGCCTCGGCGAGGTCGTGCCAGCGTTCGTCATCGAGGTCACTGGCCCAGGTCACGGTGCCGCCGGGGAGCGCGAGCATCTCGGACTCCGCGTCGACCAGTGGTTCCAGGGCCGCGAGGTCCGGCCCGAGCGGAAGGACGTCATGGATGATGTCGAGGTCGGTGAGCCGGTAGGTCAGCACATGGTCGGCGAGCAGGCGCGCTGCATCGGCGTGCCGCTCGTCGGGAAGGCAGACGACGGTGGGCAGCTCATCGGTGTGCAGGATCTCGTCCAGGTCCGCTTCCGACAAACCCGAGGCGCCGGCCTTGCGCGCGAGCGCGAGCAGGGCTCGATCATCCAGCGGCCCGTGCCGGTGGATCAGCGAGCCGACAATCGCGGAGGGTTCGGTGTGCATTGGCCCAGTATTGCTGCGCGACGCCGCTGTTCGCGAGGCCGGTG
>CAZIIX010000478.1:0-1888 GCA_964539345.1 uncultured Actinomycetes bacterium
GTTTGGTGTGCTGGCTGTTGTCCAGGACCGAACCGGCCAAAGCGACTCCCGTGCCTTACGCGGCGGCCGATTGGCTACCGCTCCACGGGACTCCACTCTAACATCCCGCGCGACGTTCGCGGGCCCACCGCGCCGGGCTACTCGACCGCGAGGGTCGGCACCGGCGCCTGCGCGTTCTCGCCGAGGCCGTAGCGGCCGACGCCGCCGCCGTTCTGTTCGACCAGGGCCAACACGGTGGCGATCCGGCCCGCATCGGTCTCGGCGTCGTCGACGGTCGAGACGAGCGCGCTCGCGGCCGTGTCCGCCCGCACCAGTCCGACGGACCCGGTGGTGCCCTCCGACCCGGTCGTGCCGGCCAGCACCACGCCCTGCGCGCTGGCCTTCAGCGCGGTCGCCATGTCGACGACGGTCTGGGCGCGGCTGGTGGCGGAATCGCCGCTGCGCGCCGGCCCGGACAGGATGATCACCGACCGGCCGGGGGCGACGTCACCGGACGCCGTCACGAATCCGGCGGCGGCCATGGCGGACAGGGCCGCGGTGGCCTCGGCCGGTGTCGCCTGGGTCTTGCCGTCTCCGTCGGTCAGCAGCAGGTTCGCCAGTAGGCCGCCGGCGATGACCCCGGCCGACGGCGATTCGGGCAGCTCCGACCCGGTGGGCTGGTTCTGGATCGCCAGGTTGCGCAGCTGCTCGGCGCGGCCCGGATCGGTGAAGTCGGAGGTGACCTGGATCTGGGCGGTGATCGTGGCGCCGGCGTAGGTCAGCAGCGAGCGGATCGCGTCCCGATCGGCCGGGGCGGCGGTGTCCGTGGTGATGAGCACGACGGTGGCGTCGGGCAGCGTACCGCGCACGGCGAGCGGTCCGACGGCGCCGGCGAACTTCGAGCCAGCAGCGACCCGGTCGCTGAGGGTGGCGTTCTGCGCCGCGAGATCCTCGCTGTGGCTGCTCAGATCGGCGTTCTCCCCCTTCAGCCCGGACAGCAGCGGGGAGCTGATCTTGGTGGCGCCGAGCACGATCCCGAGCGCCAGGGCGAGGAAGATCGCGGCCAGCGAGACGATGTGGTACCGCATGGAGATCATTCAGAACAGTCCCTTCACCCAGGTCACCAGGTCGTCCCACCAGCCGGCGATCAGGTCCGCGTAGGTGCCGGACACGTCCGAGACCAGCAGCGCCACCACGATGGCGGCCGCGGCGGCGAGCACCAGCAGACCGACGATCCACCACGAGATCCGCGCCTTGTACAGCCGCATCACCGCGGGGGCCTCGACGATCTTGTTCGATACCCGCATGCGGATCAGGAACGTGGACGCGGCCGATCCCCTGCTGCGGTCGAGCAGCTCGGTCAGCGCGGTGTGCATGCCGACGGTGACGATCAGCAGGCTGTCCTGGTCGTCGGCCAGCAGCAGCGCCAGGTCCTCGCTGGTGCCGGTGGCCGGGAACGTCACGGCTCCGAGCCCGAGGTCCTGCAGCCGTTCCAGACCCGCGGCGTAGCCGTCGATGTCGGCCGGGATGACGACCTCGGCGCCGCTGCTGAGCGCCTTGTTGCCGATCTTCTCCGGGTTGCCGACGATGAGTTTCGGTTTGTATCCGGCGGCGACGATCGCGTCCGCGCCGGCGTCGACGCCGACCAGCACGGGGCGGAAGTCCGAGACGTACTTGCGCAGCTTCTTCAGTTCCTGCGGGGTGTCCGGCGACGCCGCGACCACCAGGACGTGCCGGCCCTCCATCTGCGTCTTGATCTGTGGGATACCGACGCCGTCGAGCAGCAGGGTCCGTTCGCGCTTCATGTACTCGATGGCGTTGGCGGCGAACGCCTCGAGCTGGGCGGCCATGCCGGCCTTGGCCTCGATGAGCAGGTCGGCGATCGATTCCGGCGTCTGCTCGGTGCCCT
>CAZIIX010000479.1:0-1888 GCA_964539345.1 uncultured Actinomycetes bacterium
CCCCCGGCTACCCGGCCGGCGTGGCGGTCGGCCGCACCCTGGCGATCGCCGGATTCTCCGATGACGACGGCACCCGCATCCACCTCGCGCGCGACGGCGGCGTGACGAAGGTCTACCAGCACCCCTCGGACGGCGGGCTGGGCGCGTTGTCGAAGGACGAGACGATCTGGGTGCTGTCCCACTCGGAACACGGCGACTCCCGGTACCCGGCGCTGCGGGCGATCCGCGTCGACGACGGCAGCACGATCGGCGAGCTCGACGACACGCCGGGCCGCGGACTGGAGGCGCTGGCGTTCTCGCCGGTCGCCGGCGATCAGCGGCTGCTGGTCAACCACGAGCGGCACGGGAAGGACCAGCTGGGGATCTGGGACCTGGGCACCGACACGTTCACCGAGTTGGACATCGAGCTGCCCGGCGACATCGAGGGCGACTTCTACCCGGACGGCGAGGCGCTGCTGCTGGTGCACACCTACCAGGGCCGGTCGATGCTGTACCGCTATGACGTCGCGACGCGGTTCCTGATGCAGCTTCCCGCCGAACCCGGCGTGATCTCCGGCGCGGTCGCCCGCCCGGACGGCTCCGTGTGGTATCGGCATTCCAGCGCCGCCAGCGGATGGCAGCTGCGGGTGCTGCCCCCCGACGCCGCACCCGACGGCCCCCCGAGCTACGAGCCGCTGCTGATCCGCCCGCCGGACGGTGGTGCGCCGCCGTCCGAGCCGGTCACCGATGTGTGGGTGGACGGCCCGGGCGGCCGCATCCACGCCCTGCTGGCGCGGCCCGCCGGCTCCCCTCCGATCGCCGAGTCCGGGCATAGCAATACCGCCGGCCCCCTGGTGTTCCTGGTGCACGGCGGACCTGCCGGGGCGGACGAGGACAGCTTCGACGGTCTGCGGGCGACCTACCTGGACGCGGGCATCGCGGTGTGCCAGGTGAACTACCGCGGCTCGACCGGCTACGGCTCCGAGTGGCGGGATGCGCTCACCGAGCGGATCGGGCAC
Organism: uncultured Actinomycetes bacterium; assembly: GCA_964539345.1. Taxonomy (GTDB): domain Bacteria; phylum Actinomycetota; class Actinomycetes; order Mycobacteriales; family Nakamurellaceae; genus Nakamurella. The sequence continues at coordinate 999 of CAZIIX010000479.1, forward strand.
ACCGAGCTGGCCGACATCACCGCGGTGCACGACCATCTGATCACCCGCGGGCTGGCCGACCCGGATCGCTGTGCCATCTCCGGGCACTCCTGGGGCGGGTTCCTCTCGCTGCTGGCGCTGGGGACGCAGCCCTCCCGGTGGGCGGCCGGCGTGGCCGGGGTGCCGGTCGCGGACTACCTGGCGGCCTACGAGGACGAGATGGAGCCGCTGCGCGCGTACGACCGGGCGCTGTTCGGGGGATCACCCGAGGACAAGCACGACGCGTACGTCGACTCGTCGCCGCTGACCTGGGTGTCGTTCGTCGAGGCGCCGCTGTTGGTGATGGCCGGGGCGAACGACCCGCGCTGCCCGCTGCGGCAGATCCACCACTACCTGGATGCGCTGGCCGCCGAGGGCGCCGATTTCACCGTCTACGAGTTCGACGCCGGGCACGGCTCCATGGTGATCGAGGAGCGGCTGCGGCAGGTGGCGTGCGAGGTCGCGTTCGTCCGCGAACACCTGCTGGGCTAACGGATCTCGGGGAAGTCCTCCAGGCGGTACTCCCCCTCCGGCTCCGGCGCCTCACCGGCCGGGTGGAGTTCCTCCTCGCGTCCGCGCAGCTCCACGCGGCGGATCTTGCCGGAGATGGTCTTCGGCAGGTCGTCGGTGAACTCCAGCCGCCGGATGCGCTTGTAGGGCGCCAGGTGTTCCAGGCAGTAGGCGAAGATCGATGACGCCGTCTCCCGGTTCGCCCCGTGGCCGGAGGCGAGCGCCACGTAGGCCTTGGCGACGTTGAGCCGCACCGCGTCCGGCGAGGGCACGACGGCGGCCTCGGCGACGGCCGGATGCTCCAGCAGCACCGATTCGAGTTCGAACGGCGAGATCCGGTAGTCCGACGCCTTGAACACGTC
>CAZIIX010000480.1:0-1884 GCA_964539345.1 uncultured Actinomycetes bacterium
CGTGGCTGTGATCGCCGTTCCTGCGGACCGTAACGGGTGGGACTGACAGGGCCGGGTGATCCGGCATCGCTGCGGCGAGGGACGAACGCGGCCGGAGCCCGCATGGGCGGCGCGAGTCCAGTGACTGCGAGCGGGCGGCCGTGGGCCTGGACCCTCGGGCGCCGCTACACCCGGTTGCGTGCGCTCTGCAGCGGAGCCACCTACACTTCTGAGCTCAGCAAACCAACGTAGTTGCGCGCGATCTGTTGGCGTCAGACGTGCCCTGGTCCCGGCCATGGGGCGATGTGGAACCATTCCCAGATCTCCTTGTCGGTGGGACCCGGATCGTCAGGGTCATACGGGCCGAGGATCTCGGCATAGGTTTGTGAGTGCGCCGTGAACTCGTCGCTGAAGCGTTCCGCCTCGGGGCGCGTGCGTTCCCACTCCCGGCATGCGCGCTGTACGGCATCTCCGACTGCGGCGTGGGTCAGCCGGTGCAGTTGGTCGAGATCGAGGAGCCCACGGTGGTATGCGCTATCGATCAAGTCAGGATCGTTGCGCCAGTCGCCGCCGAACCCGTCGAACGGTGTGTCGAACTCGAGCTCGCGCATATGCATCTCATAAACGGTCCGCGCCGGCAGCCGGATGTTGTTGTACGCACGGACCGACCTCGCATAGTGCACCGCTTCATCGAACGTGATCATGGCGTCCTCGAGGTCACACAGGATGTCGTAGATGGTGATCTCGTCGTCCATGGCGGCAGCCTCCCGTTCCGGGTTCGCGGCGGTGGCCCGCATGCAACCGCGTCATCCGGTTGTCACATTAGTGCGGCACACCGACAGTTCCGGCCGGGCCGCGTTCGCCGTAGGACGTATTCGGGCCGCAGAGCAGGGCGGTGGGGGCGGGCCTGGCCGTGGTTCATGCCGGCGTGACCGTGGTTTACCCGAGTGGATCGGCGGGAATGCCTGTGACACGTCGTTGTGCGTCGGTGCGCCGCGCGCCGGGGTCGCCTCGGCCCGATGAGCGGGCGCCGTAGCGCGAACAGTGAGGAGGTCCACGATGCCGGATCCGTTGGACACGTCCGGGCAGACGCTGCACGCGTTCATGAATCAGGTGATCGACCGTGCACCCGAGGTCGATTCGGATCGCGAGTCCGAGCGGCTCACGCGCGGGGTGCTCGAGACGCTCGCGCTGGCGGTCAGCAGCGGCCAGTTCGACGCGCTGACTGCATCGCTGCCTCCGGAACTGCGTACCGAATCCGGGGGCGGAGAGAAGCAGGCGCGCGCGTTGGGCCGTACGGAGTTCGTCGACCGCGCCGGCGGCTACAGCAGCTCGGTCGACGCGGACGTCGTCGAACGCCAGGTGCGTGCAGTACTGACGACGCTGGTCCGCTGGGAGCCGTCCGGACAAACCGCGGACACGCTCGACCAGCTGCCACCGGACCTGCAGGACATGTTCGACCCGACCAAGGCGGATTGACTCTTGCCGCAGGAGGCAGTGACGGCACTCTTCGCAGTCGGTGGCGGTGTCCGGTGGAACTCGGAGGCCGGCTACGTCCAGGGCCAGATCATCGCGAAGCACACGCGGGACGTCGAATACAAGGGCCACATGCGCCGGTGCAGCGAAGACGACCCGCAGTATGAGATCAAGAGCGATAAGACCGACCACGTCGCCATGCACAAGGGCGGCGCGCTGGAAAAGTTGTAGACGGCCGGGGCAGGACCGGTTCCGCTCCTCCGTATGCCGATGGAGCAACAGGGCCGTCGGGGGACGCCGGTGTTGTGTCCGAGTTGCCGCGGGTCCGGCGGACACCCCGGAACTCAGGGGGAATCCGGATGCCGGATCCGCCACCGCCTGGTTGGGTGAACGCATGAGCCCGACAGACAAGGTGCCCGAGGAATCGGC
>CAZIIX010000481.1:0-1883 GCA_964539345.1 uncultured Actinomycetes bacterium
AGATCCACGGGTCTTGACAATAGCTCAGCGAAATGTCTTGACAGCAAGTGAGATCGCGTGTGACTGTTATATCACAGTTCCTACTTAACATGAAGTGGGGGCGCAGATGGATAGGCCTCAGCCGTCCGCAGTTGTCACTCACATGGTGCGGTGTGCCACCCACGCTTACAAGTGGGAATCTAGAGAGTTTGAAGAAAAAGGTACTCTCCACCGGCAGTGGGAATGTTCCGTTGATGGCGCGGTGAAGGCCTTCGCACCGACGACGACGTATGGATTTAGCAAGGGCTCCTGGATGCCCGTGCAAGGAGAAGCCCATTCCGCTCACGTCCATATTGGCAAAATGGCTCCGAACAAGCTGTCATTTTCGTCATTGAATTACAAGGCTGGTACGAGCTGGCCCGTGCTGAGTCCTTCTTCCCCATCGGCCCCCGCACCTTACGGGGCAGACGTTCCGAACAGTTCTACGGTCCGAGTTTGGACGAATCCGCACTGATTTCGGAAGGAGCCTCTCGTGAGACAACACACGACTCGTTGGGCGGTTGCGGCGCTCGCTGCTGTCGTACTACTGGCTGTTGGTGTGTGGCTCGTAGGGTCCATCGGCGCCAAGAATCCGGCAGAAGCCTCCACCAGGCCCGCATCGTCCGCAGAACTTGCGGTGCCACCCGACGTCACGGCACTGTTGGAGCAGGAAACGGGGCTTGTCGTCGATTCTCCTGAATCTGCGACGGTCCCGATCGCCGTCGCCGAGGCGGCAGCGCAGTCGATTGCTGAGACCGAGTACGGCAGCCAAGTGCCAGCCGATACCGTTCCGGAACTGTATTTGGTCCAAGTGGGAGACGGCTCGAGGCTTCAGGACACCGGCGTCAGAGCCGGCAGCCTGCAATGGCTTGTTGTTTACAGAAACCTCGACATCACGACGCCGGGCCCGATCGGGGCTGACGGTGAGTCATCTGCGGGAGCAGTGATTCGATCCGCAATCCTCGTCGTTGATGCCGAAGAGGGCACTATCGGCTTGACACACTGGACGAGTTCCGCGATGTGACAGCCATCAGCCCGACGCGCCGGCACCGGCTGTCGGCCGATGGCTGTACCGTTCTAAGGCGTTATGGCAAGCCTGTTTGATGTGACCTCGACGTTCGGTGCCGGGCCGGTCAGCGGATCCGGCCCGGTCGGTGGCGCCGTCCCCGAGCGGGCGCGAGTCGACCCGGACGAGCTAGTGCGCGACCTCAACCCGGGACAGCGCCAGGCCGTGACCCATCGGGGTGAGCCGCTGCTGATCGTCGCTGGAGCCGGCTCCGGCAAGACGCGCGTCCTCACCCGCAGGATCGCCTACCTCCTGGCCACCGGTGCGGCGCACCCCGGCCAGATCCTGGCCATCACGTTCACCAACAAGGCGGCGACCGAGATGAAGTCCCGGGTGGCGGCGACGGTCGGCCCCCGCGCCCGCAGCATGGCGGTGTCCACGTTCCACTCGCTGTGCGTGCGCATCCTGCGCGGCCAGGCGCAGCACCTGCCGGTCAAGTCCGGGTTCACCATCTACGACTCCGCTGACTCGCAGCGCTTGATGACCATCGTCGCCAACGCGCTGGGGCTGGACACCAAGCGCACCGGCCCGCGGATGCTCGCCGCCGCCGTGTCGAACCTGAAGAACGAGCTGATCACTCCCGAGGAGGCCCGCGACCGCGCCGAGTCCGACTACGACAAGCTCATCGCCGACGTCTACGACGGCTACCAGCGCCGGTTGATCGACGCGTCCGCCTACGACTTCGACGACCTGATCATGCAGACGGTGATCCTGCTGCGCGCCCGTCCGGCGGTCGCCGAATACTACCGGCGGCGGTTCCGGCACGTGCTGGTCGACGAGTACCAGGACACCAACCACG
>CAZIIX010000482.1:0-1880 GCA_964539345.1 uncultured Actinomycetes bacterium
CGGCGTACCTGAAACTGCACCATCCCGCGGCCTTCCTCGCGGCGCTGCTGCGCTCTCAACCGATGGGGTTCTACTCGCCGCAGACCCTGGTCGGCGATGCCCGCCGGCACGGGGTGACGGTGCGCCGCGCGCACGTCAACCACTCCGCCGCGCAGGCCGGCCTGGAACCCGTCACCGACACCGCGGCGCCCGGGGACCCGGAGCACGGGACGCCCGGGGGACCCGACCCCGGACCCGACGCGGGAGGGCCCGCTTCCGACGCGGCAGGGCCCGCCCCTGGCGCCGAGCCCGCCGTCCGGCTGGGGCTGGCCGGGATCCGCGGCATCGGCACGGACCTGGCCGAGGCCATCGTCGCCGCCCGGCCCCCCGGCGGATACACCAGCATCGACCAGCTCGTCACCACCCTGACCGCGCACACCACCGTCACCGCCGCGCAGGTGGAGGCGCTGGCCACCGCGGGGGCGCTCGACGGGGTCGGCTCCGCCGGCGGCGGGCGTCGCCAGGCGCTGTGGGAGGCCGGGGCGGCTGCCGCCTCCCGACCCGGCATGCTGCCGGACACCGTCGGCGACATCGAGGCCCCCGCGCTGCCCGGAATGAGCGACATCGAACTGACCATGGCCGACATCTGGGCCACCGGCATCTCCCCGGAGAACTATCCGACCGTCTTCTCCCGGGACGAGCTCCGCGCCCGAGGCGTCGTCATGGCCGGTGACCTGCACACCGTCGCGCACGGGACGCGCACCCTCGTCGCCGGCATCGTCACGCACCGGCAACGCCCGTCGACCGCCGGCGGCGTGACGTTCCTCAACATCGAGGACGAGTCCGGCATGGTCAACGTCATCTGCACCACCGGCCTGTGGAAGCGCTACCGCACCGTGGCGCGCACCGCCCGGGCCCTGCTCATCCGCGGCATCGTCGAACGGGACGGGGGCGCGATCTCGCTGGTGGCCGATCGGATCGCCGCGATCACCGTGGCCGCCACCACCCCCTCCCGGGACTTCCGATGATCCGCCGCCGCAGCACCGCCGCCGCCCTCCCACGGTCGCCCGCCAACGCACCGGCACTCCCGCGCGCACCGCCGATGGGGCAGGATCGAAGGCATGAGCACCTCACCACGCAGCCGTGCCCACGCCCGCACCGCGACCGCGCCGAGGGGAGGGGACCAGTGAGCGACGTCTACGACGCGGCCTCCGTCTCGTTGATGCTGGCCGACTACGCCGTCACCGACCCGCTGAACAAGCTGCACGTCGTCGGCGGGGGGCTCCAGGTCGTCACCCGCAACCACGGCAGCGGCGTCACCTCCGCGTTCGCGCTGGTCACCACGATGACGTTCACCTCCGCGGTCATCAACGAGCAGTACGCGTTCGAGATCGTGCTGGAGAATCCCGACGGCAGCCCGACCGAATTGGCGAACCCGTCCGCCGACTCGCCGGGCAAGGTGATGCGCTTCGGGCAGACGTTGCAGGTCGAGGAGCCGCAGTTCCGCGGGGCCGGGGTGCCGCGGCACACGCTGCCGCCACGCGCCCAGGTGGTGCTCTACTTCAACACCGGCCTGCCGCTGCCCGCCGGCCGCGCCCTGGTGTGGCGGGCCAGGATCGACGGCGACTCCAGGACTGACTGGGGCGTTCCGTTCTACGTGCAGGGCCCCCCGACCGGCCCCGTCCTGGGGTGAGGCGCTGTGCGCATCGCCACTTGGAACGTCAATTCGCTGCGCGCCCGCATCGATCGGGTGATCGCCTTCTTGGAGCGCGCCGACATCGACGTGCTCGCCATCCAGGAGACCAAGGTCACCGACGAGAAGTTCCCCGCCGGGCCGTTCACCGACGCCGGCTATCAGGTTGCGCGGCACGGCTTCTCGCAATGGAACGGGGTCGCCATCG
>CAZIIX010000483.1:0-1875 GCA_964539345.1 uncultured Actinomycetes bacterium
GCCCATGGTCGGTCGCGAAGGGTCATGCGGCTCATTCCAGCACACGCGGTTGCGGCAGTGTGAGCGTCGTGCGAGGAAGTTGGGGCCGTATCACCGGCGCAGTGCCAGCAGCACCATCGGAAGCCCCTCAACGGTATGGCCGACCGCCTTCTCGATCGCGCCGCGCAGTACTTCCCAGTCACGGGGACGTCGTAGGCGGTAGCGCTCGAGAGCTGCGCGAGACTCGTCGTCGGTGAGGAATGTCGCCCAGGCCGGTTTGCGGATTAGATGTCCGGTGCTGACGAAGCAGCGACGGTCGGCGGCCAGATTGCGGTACCACTGCGCGCTCTCGCCGAATCCGCTGACAATGACGAGCCGGTCGGGCGCTGGGCGTTCCACGATCTCCAGGCAGACATATCGGGACAGCCCACTCTTGCGGCCGGTGTGCTCGAGCATCAGAATGCGCGATCCGAGCAGGAAACCGAGGCCGTGACGGTAGAGCCAGATGGGCGCACGGACCAGCGAACGGGTGGTGAGCAATCGTGCGCCGATGCCCGACAGGGAGAGATCCACGGCGTTGACGGTACTGCTTCGATTCGACGCCAGCGCAGGCGCGCGGCCGATTTATCCACATTCTAAATCGGTCGTTCCATCGTAATAGGCCCTTCGGTTACGGTGGATGGGGTTCGTTGTCGCCAGCGGGGGCGCAGCCACGACGTGACAGATCCGACGGGGCGGGAGTAGATGAGACGATCACGTATGACGGTGGCCGCGGCGCTCACGCCTCTCCTGATCGTGGTGGGTTGCACGAACGATCCGGCCCCCGATCCCGTGGTCCTGCCGTCTCTGACGACCTCGCCCGGCTCAGCGGCCGGTAGTGAAATGGAGCCGACTGCACAGTCCCCGTCAGGTTCAGGTGCCGACCCGACTGACTCGGCCACCGCCCCCTCCACGCCACCGACGCATGCGACATCGAGGACGCCAACGAGCGCGACGTCCGCGTCGGTCACGGAGACGACCACACCAAGCACGTCGTCGACCACGACGAGCCCGAGTTACACAACCACCGTGTTCGTGCCGCCGTCCGTCGACGATATCCATCCATCCGACCACAGCCCACCGCCGCGAGACCTCCCAGCGGCAGCACGGAAGCATGACGAAACCGGCGCGGCCGCGTTCGCTGCTTGGTACTTCAGATGGTCTGTCTACGGCTACCAAGCAGAGTCGTCCGCACCGCTGGTCGAATACGCTGTCGAATGCGATGCCTGCCAACAAGCCATTGACCAAATTGACGAATCGTCGCGCAACGATCGGAGGTTCGATGGCGATCTCCCTGCTGCCGAACCCATTCGAGTGGACAAACGGACGGATGGCCAGTCGGAGATTGTCCTCAAATACGCCAGCAGCGGCTACACCATTGCGAACGAAGACGGATCGACGTACCGGCATTTTGCGGGCGGGGAGGGTTTCTATCTGATCACAATTGAGTGGCACAAAGGCCATTGGAGCACTCGTCGGATGCAAGGGATGAGCTAATGGGGACGCTGCCGGTACTAATAGTCGCCACTCTCTGCGCGGCACCGACCGCGCCTGGATTATTGACCGCTTCAGGGACTACTTCACCGGAGCGTGTTTCCTCACTCCATTCGAACGTGTTCTCGATGTCGCCCGAGGACGATCCGGGAGACGACGTTCTGTCTCTCGGCGGGTCAACTATTGATGTTCATGTAACTAAGAAGAATGGCCCTGGCGGGCTACCAGGCAAGTCCGTAGATGACGGCGGCACACCTGCAACGCCCGAGGGCGGTTCGTCGCAGAAAGCGGACCAACCCGTCATCACTACGGCGTTCCGCGTCGGTGCGACGTGCTCACCGCAGCAGGACACGTGCATCCCTG
>CAZIIX010000484.1:0-1868 GCA_964539345.1 uncultured Actinomycetes bacterium
CGGCGTACCTGAAACTGCACCATCCCGCGGCCTTCCTCGCGGCGCTGCTGCGCTCCCAACCGATGGGGTTCTACTCGCCGCAGACCCTGGTCGGCGACGCCCGCCGTCACGGGGTGACGGTGCGCCGCGCGCACATCAACCACTCCACCGCGCAGGCCGACCTGGAACCCGCCACCGACACTGCGGCGCCCGGGGACCCGGGGCACGGGACGCCCGGGGGACCCGGCCCCGCCCCCGGCGCGGCAGGGCCCGCTTCCGACGCTGACGCTGCAGGGCCCGCCGTCCGGCTGGGACTGGCCGGGATCCGCGGCATCGGCACGGACCTGGCCGGGGTCATCGTCGCCGCCCGACCCCCCGGCGGGTACACGAGCATCGACCAGCTCGTCACCACCCTGACCGCGCACACCACCGTCACCGCCGCGCAGGTGGAGGCGCTGGCCACCGCGGGGGCGCTCGACGGGGTCGGCTCCGCCGGCGGCGGGCGTCGCCAGGCGCTGTGGGAGGCCGGGGCGGCTGCCGCCTCCCGACCCGGCATGCTGCCGGACACCGTCGGCGACATCGAGGCCCCCGCGCTGCCCGGAATGAGCGACATCGAACTGACCATGGCCGACATCTGGGCCACCGGCATCTCCCCGGAGAACTATCCGACCGTCTTCTCCCGGGACGAGCTCCGCGCCCGAGGCGTCGTCATGGCCGGTGACCTGCACACCGTCGCGCACGGGACGCGCACCCTCGTCGCCGGCATCGTCACGCACCGGCAACGCCCGTCGACCGCCGGCGGCGTGACGTTCCTCAACATCGAGGACGAGTCCGGCATGGTCAACGTCATCTGCACCACCGGCCTGTGGAAGCGCTACCGCACCGTGGCGCGCACCGCCCGGGCCCTGCTCATCCGCGGCATCGTCGAACGGGACGGGGGCGCGATCTCGCTGGTGGCCGATCGGATCGCCGCGATCACCGTGGCCGCCACCACCCCCTCCCGGGACTTCCGATGATCCGCCGCCGCAGCACCGCCGCCGCCCTCCCACGGTCGCCCGCCAACGCACCGGCACTCCCGCGCGCACCGCCGATGGGGCAGGATCGAAGGCATGAGCACCTCACCACGCAGCCGTGCCCACGCCCGCACCGCGACCGCGCCGAGGGGAGGGGACCAGTGAGCGACGTCTACGACGCGGCCTCCGTCTCGTTGATGCTGGCCGACTACGCCGTCACCGACCCGCTGAACAAGCTGCACGTCGTCGGCGGGGGGCTCCAGGTCGTCACCCGCAACCACGGCAGCGGCGTCACCTCCGCGTTCGCGCTGGTCACCACGATGACGTTCACCTCCGCGGTCATCAACGAGCAGTACGCGTTCGAGATCGTGCTGGAGAATCCCGACGGCAGCCCGACCGAATTGGCGAACCCGTCCGCCGACTCGCCGGGCAAGGTGATGCGCTTCGGGCAGACGTTGCAGGTCGAGGAGCCGCAGTTCCGCGGGGCCGGGGTGCCGCGGCACACGCTGCCGCCACGCGCCCAGGTGGTGCTCTACTTCAACACCGGCCTGCCGCTGCCCGCCGGACGCGCCCTGGTGTGGCGGGCCCGGATCGACGGCGACTCCAGGACGGACTGGGGCGTCCCGTTCTACGTGCAGGGCCCGCCGACCGGCCCCGTGCTGGGGTGAGGCGTGGTGCGCATCGCCACTTGGAACGTCAATTCGTTGCGCGCCCGGATCGATCGGGTGATCGCCTTCTTGGAGCGCGCCGACGTCGACGTGCTCGCCATCCAGGAGACCAAGGTCACCGACGCCAAGTTCCCCGCCGAGCCGTTCACCGAGGCCGGCTATCAGGTTGCGCGGCACGGCTTCTCGCAATGGAACGGGGTCGCCATCG
>CAZIIX010000485.1:0-1862 GCA_964539345.1 uncultured Actinomycetes bacterium
GAACGCGGGCAGCGACACGACTGTCGGCGAGCCGCGTCGCGGTGGGGCGCGTCGCTGTGGGTGCCGTCGCGGTGGGGCGCGTCGCTGTGGGTGCCGTCGCAGTGGGGCGCGTCGCGGTCGCGGTCGCGCGGGTCGGTTTCGGGTTCTGTCAGACCCGCTCGAGGATCAGGGCCATGCCTTGCCCGCCACCGACGCACATGGTGATCAGGCCCGTCGACTTGTCATGCCAGTCGAGCGAATTGAGCATCGTGGCCTGCAGCCGGGCCCCCGTCATACCGAACGGATGACCCACCGCGATCGCCCCACCGTTGACGTTCAGCCTGTCGATGTCGATGCCCAAGTCCCGGTATGACGGGATCACCTGCGCGGCGAACGCCTCGTTGATCTCGACCAGGTCGATATCGTCGATCGTCATGCCGGCCGCCGCCAACGCCTTCCGCGAGGCCTCCACCGGTCCCAGACCCATGATCTCCGGCGACAGCGCCGACACCCCCGTCGCCACGATCCGCGCCAGCGGCGTCACCCCGAGCTCGGCGGCCTTGGCATCCGACATGACGATCACCGCCGCGGCCCCGTCATTCAGGGCGCAGCAGTTCCCCGCAGTCACCACCCCGTCCGGCCGGAACACCGGCTTGAGCGCCGAGACCGCCTCCATCGTCACGCCGAACCGCGGCCCGTCGTCGCGATCGACCACCGTGCCGTCCGGCGTCGTCACCGGTGTGATCTCCCGCGCCCAAAAGCCCGATTTCACAGCGCTTTCCGCCAGATTTTGCGACCGCACGCCGAACTCGTCCAGCTCGCGCCGATCCAGCCCGCGCAGCGACGCCACGTTCTCCGCCGTCTGCCCCATCGCGATATACACGTCCGGCAGCTCACCGAGTTCCCGCGGATCGCGCCATGGCTCGTTCGACTCCGCCCGCTCGGCCGTTCGCGCCTGCGCCGAGTCGAACCGCGGATTCTGCGTGCCCGGCAGCCCGTCCGACGAGCCCTGTGCGAACCGCGACACCGTCTCGACCCCCGCCGACACGAACACATCGCCCTCGCCGGCCCTGATCGCGTGGAACGCCATCCGCGTGGTCTGCACCGACGACGAGCAATACCGGGTGATCGTCGTCCCCGGCACCGTGTCCCACCCGTTCATCACGGCCACGACACGGCCCATGTTGTAACCACTCTCGCCGCCCGGCAGCCCACAGCCGAGCATCAGATCGTCGATGTCCGCCGGATCGAGCCCGGGCACCTTGCCGACCGCCTCGGCGGTGATGAACGCCGCCAGGTCATCCGGACGCATGTCCTTCAACGACCCCTTACGGGCTCGGCCGATCGGCGTCCGAGCAGCAGCAACGATGACGGCGTCACGCATCTATGGCTCCCAACCTCAGGGTCGCTTCCGACCTCGGGGATCGCTTGATATGTCCGACAGGCTCAGCCTGCCACATCGGGCGTTTGCGGGCGGTGGGGATGGAGGCGGTTGCGCGACGGCGGACGGGATGGAGGCGGTTCAGGGAGGGCGGGCGAAGACTTGACGGGCGAGGGCGGGCGGAGTTTCGGGGTGCGCGCACGGAGGCTTGACGGGCGCGGGCGGGCGGAGTCTCCGGGAGCGCGGGCGGAGACTTGACGGGCGAAGGCGGGCGGGCGGAGGCAGTGCGTTGGCGGACGGAGGCTTGACGGGCGAAGGCGGGCGGAGCCTCGGGGAGCGCGCGCGGAGAGCATCAGTCGCACCGTCGCAGGGCCCGACGAATTTCTACGTCCAGTTGCGTCACTCGGCAGTGTTTCCGCAGGTGGGAATGATCTTGACCGTCATCGAGCCGTAGGTTTTCGTCAGCCCGCTAGGCGGAGCCCGGCCCGGGGCCTGACGCCAA
>CAZIIX010000486.1:0-1858 GCA_964539345.1 uncultured Actinomycetes bacterium
GTCACCGTCTACTGCGGCTTCGACCCGACCGCGCCCAGCCTGCACTTCGGCAACCTGGTGCAGCTGGTGCTGCTGCGCCGGCTGCAGCGCGCCGGGCACCGCGTGATCTGCCTCGTCGGCGGGTCCACCGGGCTGATCGGCGACCCCCGGCCGAGCGCCGAGCGCGCGCTGAAGACCAGGGAGCAGACGGCCGAGTGGGTGGCGCGTATCCAGCAGCAGGTGCGGCCCTTCCTGGACTTCACCGGACCCAACCCGGCGCGGATGGTCAACAACCTCGACTGGACCGGCCCGATGTCCGCCCTGGACTTCCTGCGCGACATCGGCAAACACTTCCGCGTCGGCACCATGATCAAGAAGGAGATCGTGGCCGCGCGGCTGGCCGGTGACGAGGGCATCAGCTATGCGGAGTTCTCCTACCAGGTGCTGCAGGCGCTGGACTTCCTGCACCTGTACCGCGAGTACGGCTGCACGCTGCAGACCGGCGGCCAGGACCAGTGGGGGAATCTCACCGCCGGCGTGGACCTGATCCGCAAGGCCGAGGGTGCGACCGCGCACGTGCTGGTCACGCCGCTGCTGACGGACTCCAACGGGGTCAAGTTCGGCAAGTCCGAGGGCAATGCGGTGTGGCTGTCCGCCGACATGACGACGCCGTACGCGTTCTACCAGTACTGGCGCAACATCGAGGACGCGTCCGTGATCAAGCTGCTCAAGGTCTTCACCGACCGCTCTGCGGACGAGATCGCCGAACTGGAGAGCGATCTGACGCAGCGGCCTCACCTGCGCAGCGCCCAACAGGTGCTGGCCCGGGACGTTACGGCGCTGGTGCACGGCGACGCTGCCGCGGACGCGGCCATCGCCGCCGCCGGGGCGCTGTTCGGACGCGGCGAGCTCGCCGCCGTCGACGAGGCCACCCTGGCCGCCGCGCTCGCCGAGGCCGGCATCACCGAGATCGCTCCGCCCGTGCCGGACTTCGCCCACCTGCTGGAGGCGAGCGGGCTGGTCGGCTCGCTCTCCGAGGCCAGGCGCACGGTCAAGGAGGGCGGCGCGTACTGCAACAACGTGCGCGTCACCGACGCCGAGGCGACGCCGGAACGGGCGGACTTCCTGTTCGGTCGGTACCTGCTGCTGCGCCGCGGGAAGCGCACCGTCGCGGGCATCCGCCTGGCCGTCTGACGGCCGGCGCCGGGCCGGGCCAGCAGGGCCCCGCGGGCCTGTGGTGCAGGTCACCCGATCGTGCGCTTGATCGAGACAGCTGGCGTCCGCGACCGCGGCGCGCTGACCTGCGGCGATGACCGGGATTGACGGTGCGAACTGGGGATTTGACAGTGCCGTGCGGCGCACGTAATCTTCTTTCTGTTGCTCAGTGCGGCCGCAGGGCCGGAGCGACGCCCCCCGAGTGATCACCTCCGGGAAATCTGGAGGCGATACGGGCTGCCCGAGAGGGTAGACTGACGGGGACTGGGACGAGCGGCGACACGCCGCGACACGGACCAGAATGCCTGGGGCGGGCGGTTTGACACCGCGTCCCGATCCAGGTAACGTAGATCGGGTTGCCCCCGGACCGGTTGAGAGACCGGAATGGGTGCGCGTCCGTTCCTTGAGAACTCAACAGCGTACCGAAAGTCAGTGCCAATTATTAATTACCCCGTTGTCTGGGGTGGCGTCTTTGTGGCTCCAGCTCAGGCATGGGATTCCTTTGGTACATAACGAGCAAGCTAGCTCGACATGGACCAGTGATCGGGCACTTCAACGAAGTGCTCATCTCCTTTTGTCAATCGGGTGGTTATCCACCACGGTTCATAGACATCAACGGAGAGTTTGATCCTGGCTCAGGACGAACGCTGGCGGCGTGCTTAAC
>CAZIIX010000487.1:0-1857 GCA_964539345.1 uncultured Actinomycetes bacterium
ATCACCGTCATCGTCAACCTGCACTTCCTGGACCTCGCCCGCCGGTACGGACAGCGGATCATCGGGATGCGCGACGGACGCGTGGTCTTCGACGGCAGCGGGGCCGAGGCCGACGAGGCGGTGTTCGAGCGGATCTACGGCCGGTCGCTGACGGCGGAGGATCTGTTGGAGCGCCGGGACCTGCCATGACGAACGTCCCGGCGCCGACGAGTCCCGCACCGCACAACCCCGCCGGCTCCCCCGCCGCCGCGCGGCCGCGACCACCGCACACCGCATGGAAGGGGTGGGTCAGCCTCGGCGTCGTCGCCGTCATCACCTACTGGGCGGGGTCGGCCCGCTGGGGCATCGACGTCAACCTCGGCGACCTGATCCGCAACTTCTCCAACGGCGCCGACAAGCTCGCGCAGATCGCCCAGCCGAGCTTCAAGCACTTCGACCAGACGATCATGCCGATGCTGCAGTCGATCTCGGTCGCGATCGCCGCCTCGGCGGTGGCGTGCGCGGTCGCGCTGCCCATCACGTTCCTGGCGACGCGGGTGACGATGCCGAACCGTTTCGTGCGCGGGCCGGTGCGGGCCGTCATGTCGGTGGTCCGGTCGGTGCCGGACATCCTGTACGCGTCGATCCTGGTCACCATCGTCGGGATCGGCCCGCTGCCGGGCGTGATCGCGCTGACGCTGGCGTCGGTCGGTTTCATGGTGAAGCTGTTCGCCGAGGTCATCGACGCGGTGGACACCGGCCCCGCGGAGGCCGCGGTCTCGTCCGGAGCGACGCGCACCGAGGTCAACCGCACCGCGATCCTGCCGCAGGTGCTGCCGCACTACACCGCGTTCTCGCTGTTCATCTTCGAGATCAACATCCGTACCGGCACGGTGATCGGCCTGGTCGGGGCCGGCGGCATCGGCAAGCTCATCAACGACTGGCAGAACTACTACCGCTACCACGACATCGGCCTGATCATCCTCGAGGTGCTGGTGGTGGTCCTCGTCATCGAGGCCGCGTCCGCCGCCCTGCGCCGGAGGCTGTCATGAGTGGGCAGCGGGGCGGATCGACGGAGACGACGTCATCGCGGTGGCCCGCCCGTCCCCGACGCTGGCTGCAGCGGCTCGCCTGGCTGGTGGTCAGCGCGATCGTCGTCGCGGCGTTCTGGGGCCTGGAGCTTTCCTGGGGGCGACTGCTGCGGCTGCCCGCCGATGCCGTGGAGTACTTCGGGAAGCTGTTCTTCCACCCGGACTGGTCGCAGTTCGGCAAGGCGCTGGACGCCACGATCGCGTCGGTGCAGATGGCATGGATCGGCACGATCATCGGCGCCGTGTGCTCGCTGCCGCTGGCCTTCCTGGCGGCGGCGAACGTCGCCCCTGCCTGGATCCGGCACCCGATGCGGGTGGTGTTCGACATCATCCGCGCGGTGCCGGAGCTGGTGCTGGCGATCGCGATCCTGGCCGTCACCGGCCTGACCCCGTTCACCGGGGCGCTGGCGATCGGCATCCACTCCATCGGATCGCTGGGCAAGCTCAGCTTCGAGGCGATCGAGGCCGCCGAACGCGGCCCCATCGAGGCGGCCCGGTCCTGCGGCGGCAGCCGGTCGCAGGTGGTGCGCTGGGGCCTGTGGACCCAGGTGCAGCCGGAGATCCTGTCGGTGTGGCTCTACCGGTTCGAAATCAATGTGCGGGCCGGGGCGATCCTCGGGCTGATCGGTGCCGGCGGGATCGGCCAGATGCTGATCCAGAACATCCGCTATCGCCGGTGGGAGACCATCGGCGTCCTGATGATCGTGGTGATCGTCGTGACCATCCTCATTGACCTGCTCTCCGGCATGGTGCGCGCCCGGATCATCAGCGGCCGCTGGCCGTGGCA
>CAZIIX010000488.1:0-1851 GCA_964539345.1 uncultured Actinomycetes bacterium
CCGGCTGCCCGTCGCGGGCGACCCGTCAGCCGCGGATGGTGTTCAGCACGATCGCGCGCCGCGGGACCGGCTGGCCGGTCGGCACGATCTCCACCGCGCCGGCGAGCTGCGCAACCGCCCCGGGGATGCGGTCCGGTGTGTCCGTGTGCAGCTCGAAAAGCACTGCCCCCTCGGCGATCTCGTCACCGGGCTTAGCGCGGCACAACACCCCGGCGGCGGGCTGCACCGCGTCCTCCTTGCGTGCCCGGCCGGCACCGAGCCGCCAGGCGGCCATCCCGACGGCGTAGGCGTCCATCTTGGCCACCACACCCGAGGTCGGTGCGGTCACCGTCTCGGTCTGCTTCGGCCGGGGCAGCGGAGCGTCCGGATCGCCGCCTTGCGCCGCGACCATGGCCCGCCAGCTGTCCATCGCACGGCCGGAGGCCAGCACCTCGCCCGGGTCGATCGACAACCCGGCGAGACGGACCATCTCCGCGGCCAACGCCACCGTCAGCTCCACCACGTCGGCCGGGCCACCACCGGCGAGCACCTCGACGGCCTCGGCGACCTCCATGGCATTGCCCACGGCCAGACCGAGCGGTTCGGACATGTCGGTGAGCAGCGCGGAGGTGGTCACCCCCGCCGCCGCGCCCAGTTTGACCATGGTGCGGGCCAGTTGCGCCGCGGATGTGGCGTCCTTCATGAACGCACCGGACCCGACCTTGACGTCGAGCACCAGCGACGCGGTGCCCTCGGCGATCTTCTTGCTCATGATGGAGGCGGCGATCATCGGGATCGACTCCACCGTGCCGGTGACATCGCGCAGCGCGTACAGCTTCCGGTCGGCGGGGGCCAGATCGTCGGAGGCGGCGCAAATCACCGCGCCGACGTCAGCGAGCTGGGTACGCATCGCGTCCAGTGCCATCGCCGCCCGCCATCCGGGGATGGACTCCATCTTGTCCAACGTGCCGCCGGTGTGTCCCAGCCCGCGGCCGGACAGCTGCGGCACCGCCGCACCGCAGGCCGCCACCAGCGGCGCCAGGGCCAGCGAGATCTTGTCGCCGACGCCGCCTGTCGAGTGCTTGTCGACCGTGGGGCGGCCAATGCCGGCCAGATCGAGCCGCTCCCCGGAGTCGAGCATCGCATCGGTCCACGCGGAGATCTCGTCGATCGTCATCCCGTTGAGCAGAATGGCCATCAGCAGCGCCGACATCTGTTCCTCGGCAACGCTTCCGGACGTGTAACCGGCGACCATCTGGTCGATCTGTTCGACCGTGAGCTCCTGCTTGTCCCGCTTCGCGCGAATCACGTCCACCGCGGCAAACGCCATGGCGCCCTCATCCTCTCCTGCCGTGTGCTGCCACCCCGACTATGCCCTACTTCGACCGCGCACCGACCGCGCACCGATCGCGCGCCGCGATCAGCCGGGCGGCAAATGCTCCGGGCCGAACGCGGCCGGCAACACCCACGTCATCGGCTGCGGCCCCTCCGGCGTGTCGATCACCAGATCCGGCCCGCCGAACTCGTAGAGGATCTGCCGGCACCGCCCGCAGGGCATCAGCAGCTCCCCCGTGCCCGACCGGCAGGCCAGAGCCACCAGCCGGCCGCCGCCGGTGAGCCGCAGCTGGCCGACGAGGGTGCATTCGGCGCACAGGCCCAGCCCGTAGGAGGCGTTCTCCACGTTGCAGCCGGTGATCAGGCGCCCGTCATCAACGACGGCGGCCGCGCCTACCTGCAGCCCCGAGTAGGGGCAGTAGGCGGATGCGGCGGCCTCGTGGGCGGATTCGCGCAGCGCCGGCCAGTCGATCGCGTGGGTCGTCAATGTTCGCCCTTTCGATAGATCAGGCCGTCGGCCTTGGGCATGCGTAGTCG
>CAZIIX010000489.1:0-1840 GCA_964539345.1 uncultured Actinomycetes bacterium
TCATTCGCATGGTGAATTACCTTTCGGCGTAGGTGCTTTCAACGGTGGTGTCGGTGGTGCTGTTCGTGCCGGTGGTGCTGTGGTGGCTGGTCGCCCAGCCGAGGACGTCGTCATACAGGTCGGTGAGGGTGGCCCCGCGCATGGTGGGTTCGCCGCCGACCCGGCCGACGCCGACGAACGCGGTGTCGGCCCCGAGCAGCTGTGCCGGAGCGAGGTCGTTCTCCCAGATGTCGCCGATGGCCAGGGTCGGGCCGAGTTCGAGAAGACGAGCGATGATACCGCCGAGGCCGGCGGGTTTGCCGACGCCGGAATGGACCTCGCTGGCGATGCCGGCGATGCCCAGGTGCTGCAGGGCGCGGTCGAGTCCGATCGCCGGTGCGTTGGTGGCGATGACGCAGGAGGCGACGGTGGAGAGCTCCGTCATGAAGGCGGCGAGGCCCTCCGGGGCGTGGATCGGGGCCTTGTCGGTGGCCAGCCATTCGCGGCTGCGCAGGTAGGCGGTGGACAGGATCGCGTCATCGACGCCGTGGCTCTCCGCGGCGACGCGGACGGCCGCATAGGCGTCGAGGTACGGCGAGGTGCCGGTGTTGAACTCGCGGACGGCCTCGGTGCAGGCCGCGGCCACCGGGGCGCCGGCCAGCTCGCCGACGCACTGCGCGTAGGCATCGAGCGGGCCGTGCCCGAGGGCGATCGTGCCGTCGAAATCGAACACCACTGAGACTCGAGCCATGACCACCCTGAACCGTGTTGGACGCAATGTTCAGACAGTAAGCGATGACCGAACGTTGTGTCCAGAGGTGCACCGCGAATTTCCGGCAGGGCCCGCCGCCGCCCCGCCCAGCGCCACGCGGTCCGCAGTGCCCTGCACGATCGCCACGCGGCCCGGGTCGTGGCACAGACCGCAGATGACCGTCACGCGGCGCGGCAGTGGTCGGGGCTTCCGGTGGTCGTCAGCCGATGGACGGTGTTGAGCCGACCCTGCGGCCTGCCGATGTCATCGACCACCGGGAGCGACCCCCAGAAACCGGGATGGTCGGGATCGTGTTCGAGATCATCCGATTTCGCCTCACGTACCCGTGCGCTCGGGCGTCTTCGTCTCGCCGGTTCGACCCATTCCAGTGGCCGTGCGCCTGCCCCAGTGGCCGTGCGCCCGCCCGAGCCTGCGCAGCGACGATGAGGTCGGCGGCGATCAAGGCGCAGCAGCAGCTCGCGTCGCTGGTGATCCCATGCTCGCGTGTATCTGCCGCCGCAGCAGTCGCGCTGCGCACAGCCGCCGGCGTAGCCGGCGTCACCCGGGCGCGACTCCGAGACGACGGCACCATCATCGTCCACAGCCCGGAAACCGGCTATCGCGCCATCATCCGCTTCGCCACGGCAGCAGCAGACATCGTCACCCTCGACCGAAGCCGATACGACGCTGACCCGTACCTGCGTCTCGCGCTACAACGGCTGTGGATCACCGCCGGAAACGACGCCGACGCGTACCGCAACGCCGCCGGCCTGCCACCCGGTATCGAGCCCTGGTCCGAGAGGTGCGGGCACCGCAGCGCGCGCAAGCCTGACACACACGACGCGCGTAGGCTCTGCTCCTACCCGTGGATACAGTGGGCAACCCGCGATACGCCACCGCGACAATGACCAAGCACAAGGCCCCTGATCCGGACAACCACTCCGGATCAGGGGCTTGCCACGTCGCGGTGATCGGTCGCTTCGCTCCCTCAACCGCGTGCGTCGCCTCGGCATACGAGCAAGCTCGTCTGCGCTCGATTCCTTGGCTCGACTCCTTGGCGGTAGCGGTGGGATTTGAACCCACGGAGGAGTTGCCCCCTCACGCGCTTTC
>CAZIIX010000490.1:0-1833 GCA_964539345.1 uncultured Actinomycetes bacterium
GCATCAAGACCTCTTCACCATGCACCCCCCGAGCGGTCCCATAGTAACGGAACTCAAGCCCCGCGTGGATCGGATGCGGCGGCGGCCTGTCGGGTGCGGCGGCCGCGTCGGGGCCCGGTCAGGTGCGGCGGCGGCCGGTCAGGTGCGGCGGCGGCGTCGGGGTCCGGTCAGGTGCGGCGGCGGCCGGTCAGGTGCCGGCGCGACGGACCGCCCTGCCGTGGTGCAGGTAGAGGCTGCGGCCGCTGCCGTCGTCACCGACGAACACCAGCGGCATGTGGATCCCCCGGTCCTCCTTGAGTGCGAGGAAGGTCTCGCCGCCGTCATAGACGTACTCGGTGTGCTCGGGATCGCCGAGCATCGCCGCTAGTTCCCCCTTCGGCAGCGTGTCGACCCAGATGCGGCGGTCCGCGTCCTGGGTGACGGTCATGTCGAACATGTCGCAGGTGTACGTCCCGACGTGCCGGCTCGCGTCGACCCGCTCCGGTTCGGCGGGCGGGGTGAGCGGCGCCGGGATGGTGACACCCGCCAGGTCCTGGAGCAGATGCCCGACGAGTTCCTGGTAGAGCGCCAATGTGTTACCGCCGTTGGTGAGCATGGCGACCGCCACACCCGCGTCGGGAACGATGCGCAGGAACGCGTTCTGGCCGATCGTGCCGCCGTCGTGGCCGATCACCGGCCCGCCGTCCCAGTCGAAGAGCTCCCAGCCGAGTCCCCAGGCGTCGCCCAGGATGCCGAGTCGGGGCAGCGTGGCCTCGCGGCGCTGCATGGCGGTCACCGACTCCGCGGAGAGCACCCGGGTGCCGTCCGCGGCGACGCCGCCGACAAGGTGCATCCGCGCGAAGGCGAGGAGGTCCGCGGGGCGCATGGCGAGCATCGCGCCGGCCGGAACGGTCGACCGGGCCAGCGCCCATACCGGGGCGGGGGTCGGAGGCGTCTCCGGGTTCGGCTGCAGGTGACCGACCGCGGCCCGATAACGGATCGCGTCGTAGGGGCCGGTCGCGGTGAACTCGAGCCCGAGCGGCCCGATGAGGTGATCCTTCAGGCACGCGTCGAACGACTTGCCGCGCAGCACCTCGACGAGTCGGCCGAGGACCACGAAGCCGGCGTTGTTGTAGGAGAACATCTCGCCGGCGGGGAAGAGCTGCGGCACGTCGCCGAGGCCGGCGACGAACTTCTCGACGCAGTCGTCGCCCCGGCCGGTGTCGGTGAAGATGTCACCCTCGAACCCGGCTCGGTGGCACAGCAGCTGTCGGGTGGTGATGTGCGCGGCCGCGTCGGCATCCGCGATGACGAACTCCGGCAGGTAGGTTCGCAGTGGCTGATCCAGCTCGATCAGGCCCTCGTCGACCAGCTGCATCACCAGCGACGTGGTCCAGATCTTGGTGATGGAGCCGATCTGGAACAGGGAGTCGGTGGTCGCCTCGACGCCGGTGGCGAGGCTGAGCACGCCGGTCGCAGCGTCCGCGATCTCACCGTCGACAAGGATGGCGGCCGCCGCTCCGGGTACCCCGTGCCGCTGCGCGAGCGCGGGAAGGTTGTCAGTGAGCCAGGCGTGCGCATCCGAGAGGGCTGTCATGCAGCTCAGATTAGATCCATCGCGGCCGGCCGGCCTTGGGACGATCGGCCGAGAGTGGGAGCCGTTCGTCGTCGGCCCCGACTAACGCAGCCGGCCGAGCCGAGGACCGGTCACGCGGTTGCAGCCGGCCGCACGGTGGCGGGCGCTCCATGACGGCCGGTGATGCCATCGCTTCCGCCAGCCGAGTCGGCGGTGCCGCTGGTGGTGGCAGGTGAGAGATTCGAACTCCCGAAGCTTGCGCGGCTGATTTACAGTCA
>CAZIIX010000491.1:0-1823 GCA_964539345.1 uncultured Actinomycetes bacterium
TCTTCTGCGGTTACATCAGCTGGGCGGAGCAGAACGGGATCGCCCAGGGCTATCCGGACGGGTCCTTCGGCTCCGACCGGCCCGTGACGCGCGGGGCGATGGCGGCGTTCCTGCATCGCGTCGCCACCGGCCGGCCGGCGCCGCAGTGTGACCCGCGCGCATTCGCGGACGTCCCCTCCTACGACGTGTTCTGCGGCGTCATCACCTGGATGAAGAACAATGGCATCACGTACGGCGTCGGAGACGGCACGAACTACGGCACCGCCCAGCCGGTGAATCGGCAATCGATGGCGTCGTTCCTGCACCGCATCGCCACGCTGATGGGCATCCCGGACCGTCCGGCGGTGCCGAATACGCCGGTGACGCCGCAGAAGCCGTCCACTCCGAAGCCGCCATCGACTCCGAAGCCGCCATCGACTCCGAAGCCGCCGAGCACACCGTCCACGCACTCCTTCTCCGATGGGATGCACCGCGTCGGAACGGGCGTCGTGCCCGGTCTGTATCGCGCGAAGGTCCCGGCCGGCGAGATGTGCTACTGGGAGCGGCTCAGCGACGCGTCGGGCAGTTTCGACAGCATCATTTCGAACAACATCACCTTCGACTATGCGCTGGTTCAGATCTATCCGTCCGACGCCTACGTGAGTTCGCAGGACTGCGGCACCTGGCGCCCGGTCTCTGAGTCACCGGCATGGAACTTCCACGGATCGATCCCAGGTGATGGCATGTTCGTCGTCGGCGTGGACATTCAGCCGGGCACCTATCACCAGACTGCCAGTGGCTGCTACTGGGAGCGTGACCGCGCGGCCACGGGTTCGCTGCTCGACATCATCGTCAATGACTACACCTCCGGCCCGAGCTACGTCACGATCGAGTCGACCGACGCGGTCTTTGCCACGACGAGGTGCTCGACGTTCACCCGCGTCGGCTGACCCGCGCGTCGAGTGCCCGCTGGGCATTTGTGACCGGCGACAGACGCGTGCCCCGGCGCGGCTCTGCGGGAGCCACGCCGGGGCGCGCGTTACCGGTGTGGGGTCGGGGCTATTCCAAGTAGCCCTCGATGCGGTGCAGGAACGAGGCCATGGCCTGCCGGGTGACCGGCATGGCCGTGCCGTACTGGTCGCCGCCGGTCGGTCCGCCGATGCCGAAGGTGATCTTGTTGTCCTTCATCCAGGTGATGACGCCGCAGAAGGTGTCATCGGTCTCGACGTCGGTGAACGGCTTGACCGTGCACGTCTCGCCGGGCTGCTGGGTGGCGAGGCGGTGCAAGAACGCCGCCATGGCGCCGCGGGTGACCGGCTTGTCCGGACCGTAGAGCCCGTTGGAGTAGCCGAAGGCGACGTGGTTGTTCTTGGCCCACTGGATGTAGCCGCAGAACAGGTCGTCGGTGTCAACGTCCGGGAACGGCTTGCTCTCGCAGGTCGGCGACGCCTTGCCCGGGTTGTCCATCCGGTAGATGAACGCGACCATCGAGCCGCGGTTGACCGGGTTGACCGGGTGGTAGAGGCCGTCGAGCGGCTTGGTGATGTCCTGATCCTTCAGCCACGCGATGTTCGCGCAGTGGATGTTGCTGCCATCCACGTCCGGGAACGGATTCGGCGGACACACCTGCTGGTCGGAACCATCACCATTGCCGTCGTCATCGCCGACCGCGTTCGGCCCGACGGAGGCGCGAGCGATGTCGAGCGTCGCGGTGCTGTCGCCGACGACACCCAGCCGGAGCGCGCTGACCGTGCTGACCCCGTCCGAGGTCGCGGGCTGGGCATTGGCCGTCAGCGTGACGTCGCTGGGCACCGTCTCTTCGAGCGCGGTGATCACCTGGTCGA
>CAZIIX010000492.1:0-1819 GCA_964539345.1 uncultured Actinomycetes bacterium
TACACCGCCAAGCAGTGGCAGACCGACCCACGCGAGCTGTCCGCGTCGATCATCGCCCGACTGCCGGTGCGCTACACCTACGACAACCGGTACTTCTCCGACACCCACGAGGGGCTGCCGACCGACGGCTACGGCGCCTGGCTGGACCGGATGGCCGACCACCCGCGCATCGACGTCCGTGTCGACACGGACTTCTTCGACGAGTCGCAGCGGGTGTCCAAGAAGGCCACGGTCGGCCAGGTGCCGGTGGTGTATTCCGGGCCGGTGGACCGCTACTTCGACTTCTCCGAGGGCCACCTCACTTGGCGCACCCTGGACTTCGAGACCGAGGTGGTCGACACCGGCGACTTTCAGGGCACCTCGGTGATGAACTACGCCGACACCGACGTGCCGTTCACCCGCATCCACGAGTTCCGCCACCTGCACCCGGAACGATTCGACAGCTACCCGAAGGACCGGACCGTCATCGCCCGGGAATTCTCCCGATTCGCGTCGGCCGATGACGAGCCGTACTACCCGGTCAACACTCCGGAGGACCGCGAGCGACTGCTGGCCTACCGCGCGCGCATGGCGGACGAGCCGCAGGTGTTCTTCGGCGGGCGGCTGGGCAGCTACAAGTACCTGGACATGCACATGGCGATCGGGCAGGCGCTGAACATGGCGACCAACACGCTGCCGGCCGCGCTCGGCCTCGGCGGTGCCGAGTGAACCCGGCGCACGCCGGACGGTGCACCGTGCCAGGCGCGCTCGGCCCCGGCGGCGGGGAATGAAGCGCATCCGTCCGCAGGCCGCGGCGCTGATCCGCCGCGCCGGCGGCTACCTCATCCGGCGGGCCGGGCTGTTGCCCGGCGGCGTCGCCAACGGCATCGGCGAGGACAAGTCGCTGCTGGGCACAGCGCTGCCGCACGAGGTGATGGTGTTCTTCCCGGACTCGCCGGGGAACCTCTACCAACTCGAGCACTGGTACGGGCCGCTGCGCGAGCTGGCGGCCCGCCGCCGCCTGGTGGTCGTGCTGCAGGACTCCCGCACGGCGCGAGCGGTGCGCCGCGACTCCGGGCTCGACGCGATCGTCGTGGCGCGCCAGGCCACCATGGACGACCTGGTCGCCCGCGGGCGGTTCGCGGTCTGCCTGTACGTGAACCACCATCCGGACAACTTCTGGAACATGCGGTTCGGCTCGATGCTGCACGTGAGCATGCTGCACGGCGACAGCGACAAGTCCGTGTCGGTCTCCCATCAGCTCCAGGCCTACGACTTCGCGTTCGTCGCGGGCCAGGCCGCCGTCGACCGCATCGCCGCGCACACCCGGCGCTACGACGCCGCGGCCCGATGCATTCCGGTCGGCCGCCCGCAGCTCGACCAGGATCCGCACCGGCACGTCGGGCCCCGGCCGCGCGCCGACTCCGGGCGCCCGACCGTGCTCTACGCACCGACCTGGGAGGGTTCGGAGGCCTCGTCATACTACGGATCGGTGGCCAGCCACGGCCTGCGTCTGGTGCGCGCCTTCCTCGATGACGGCTGGGACGTGCACTACCGTCCGCACCCGCTCACCGGCGTGCGCGACCCCGCCTACCGCGCCGCCAGCGACCGCATCTCCGCGCTTGTCGAGCAGGCCGACGCGACCGGGGGAACGCACCGTGTCGAGTCGACAGTGCCGCTGTCCCAATCGTTCTCGACCGCGGACCTGCTGGTGTGCGACGTCTCCGGCGTGGCCGTCGACTGGCTCGCGGTGGACCGGCCACTGCTCATGACGAGGCCATCGACGCCGGGCGTGGTGCTGGCCGAGACGCCGCTGACCGCGCTGGCGCCGGCGATCACC
>CAZIIX010000493.1:0-1814 GCA_964539345.1 uncultured Actinomycetes bacterium
ATCCCGCCGGTGACCGCCGCCCCTGACGGCACGTTCAGCACCCAGGTCACGTTCAACGACCCCGGCACCTACACCGTGGTCGCCACCGGAGCCACCAGCGGCGTCTCCAACTCCGTCACCATCTCCGTGCAGGCAGCAGCCTCCGAAGGTGGAACGAACGGCACCGAGGCCGGCAACGGCGAGGCGTCCGGTAACGGCAGCCTGTCCAGCACCGGCGTCAACCGCACCATGCTGGTCGGCGGCTCCATCGGCGGCGGCCTGGCCGTCATCGTCGGCGCCGGCCTGCTGTGGCTGAGCATCACCCGCAAGCCGCGTCGCCAGACCTCCGCCTGACGCCTCCGGCAATGCCACTGGCTCCGCGGGCGACCGCGGTCAGCCATCACACGAACATCGCCTGTGCGGGCCGGGAACCATTCCCGGCCCGCACAGTGCTGACATAGGGTCGCCACAACGACGGCACACGACCGGAACGCCGACACCCCTGGGGAGACACGCGTGGAGCTGCGAGACTACCTACGCATCGTGCGGCGCAGCTGGCTGCTCATCACCACGATCCTGCTGCTCGGCCTCGGCGCCGGCGCCGCCGTCACCGTGCTCAGCACCCCGCAATACGCCTCCACCACGCGGCTGTTCGTCTCCACCCCGCTCACCGGCAGCGACATCAACCCCTACCAGGGCAGCCAGTTCTCCTCCAACCGCATGGCCTCCTACGCGAGCCTGATCAAGGGCACCACCATCGCGGAGAAGGTGATCGACAAGCTCGACCTCAGCGAGACCCCGGAAGACCTGCGGGACCAGATCGACGCGACCTCCCCCCCGAACACCGTCATCCTCGAGATCACCGTCACCGACCCGAGCCCGGCGCGGGCGCAACTCCTCTCCCAAACCACCGCCGAAGTCTTCTCCGACTCCATCCCCAGCCTGGAGGGCGAGACCCCCGAGGGCCAGGCGCCCATCAAGGCCACCATCTCCGACGACGCCCCGCTGCCCACCACCGCCGTCTCGCCCAAACCCAAGCTCAACCTGGCGCTCGGCGCCCTCGTCGGACTGTTCCTCGGCTTCGGCATCGCCGTGCTGCGCGAAGTCCTCGACACCACCGTCAAGACCACCGACATGCTCGAAGAACTGGCCGAGGCACCCACCCTGGCCACGATCGGCTACGACCCGCTCGCCCCCAAACACCCGCTCGTCTCGCAGCTCGAACCCACCTCCGAACGCGTCGAAGCATTCCGCGTCCTGCGCACCAACCTGCAATTCGTCGACGTCGACAAGGACTCCCGCGTCTTCACCATCACCAGCCCGGTGCCCGGCGAAGGCAAGTCCACCACCTCGGCGAACCTGGCCATCTCGCTCGCCGAATCCGGGGTGCGGGTGCTGCTGCTGGAGACCGACCTGCGGCGCGGCAAGACCGCCGAATACCTCAGCCTGGAGCCGGCCGTCGGCCTGACCACCGTGCTCATCGGCCGCGCCACCTTCGACGACGTCATCCAACCCTGGGGCAGCCACGGACTCGAGGTCATCACCGCCGGGCCGATCCCCCCGAACCCCGCCGAACTACTCCAGTCCAAGGCCATGAAGGCCGTCCTGGACGAGGCGCGAGCCAGGTATGACGTCGTTCTGGTCGACGCCGCTCCGCTCCTGCCGGTGGCGGACGCGGCGCTGGTGGCCACGCAGACCGACGGCGCGATCATGCTCACCCGCTTCGGCAAGACCACCCGCGACCAGGTCACCGCCTCCCGCGGCCGGCTCGAGGCCGTCGACGCCCGGCTGCTGGCCACGGTGCTGAACTGCGTGCCGTCCAAGAAGCGCTCCGC
>CAZIIX010000494.1:0-1810 GCA_964539345.1 uncultured Actinomycetes bacterium
TCTCAGGTGTCGCCGCTGGCGCGCGTCGGGACGCGCTCGGTGACCCGTGCCGGGTCGATGCGCTCCACCGCGACCGACGCCTCGAGCGCCCGCCCCCGCCGGTAGGCGGCCTCGAACGCGTCCGGATCGAGCCGCTCACCCAGCGCCCGCCGGGTGCGTGTCACCACCAGGTCCCCCGGGTCGTCTGCCCCGCGCAGCGCCGATGCCGCGCCCAGCAGCTCCGCCGCTGCCGCGTACTGGCCGACGGCGGCGGCGTACTCGGCGACCGCCGCCCCGACCGATGCCAGCAGCGGCTGGTCCCAGGTCCCGATGGCGCCCCGGTAGGCCAGGTGCAGGTCGTCGGCGGCGGAGGCGTGATCGCCGACGGCCACGGCGGCGGAGGCGCAGGACGCGCCGGACAGTCCGAGCACGTGGCCGTGCATCGGGGTGATCGCCGTGCGCGGGACCCGGGCGCGCAGCACCGCCGCCTGCTCGGCCGCCTCCTCGCGACGGCCCTCGCCGAGCAGCAGCGCGATCTCGGCCGAGTCCGCCAACCGCGCCCGCTCCATCGCCATCGGCGCGCCGTCGCTCTCCGCCCGCGCCGCCGCCACATGGGCGCGGGCCACCTCCACCTCGCCCTGCCGCATCCGCAGCTCCGCCAGCCACAGCTGCACGATGACGTTGTCCTCCGAGGCGCCCAGCTGCGCCATCAGATCCAGCGCGCGGTGGAAGTCCCCGATCGCGCCGTCGAGGTCGCCGTCCAGCCGCCGCACCCCGGCGCGCACGGTGAGAACCGTTGCCATTCCCCACAGGTCACCGAGCGCGTCGAAGTCCCGGTAGGTCACGTCGACCTCGTTGCGCAGCCGCTCGATCTCGCCGGCATTCTCCAGGAACATCACGTACATGGTCCGCGTCATCGCCCGCAGCCACGGGTCGGCGATGGCCTGCGCGTCCCCCACGACCGCCTCGACGTGCGAGCCGCGGTGCCGGAAGAAGTCCACGTACAGCCGCAGCAGCGACGTCATCGCATCGCTTCCGTCGTCGAACTCGGCGAGGCGTTCCGCCAGATCGGCGATGTCCTGCTCCGCGTCCGACCAGGTCTCGCTGTCGGCGCCCGGCGGGCCGGTCACCCTGGCCAGGCGTCGTGCGGCGCGGACGCGGACCCGGTCCGGCGAGTCGATGCCCTCGGTGGCGTCCAGCGCCAGCGTCGTCCATGTCGCGGAGTCGGTGTGCGCGCCGATGATGTTCCAGTACCAGCACAGGTCGAACACCAGGCGCAGGACCTCGTCGCCGTGCCCGGAATCGGCGAGATAGCGGATGGCGGCGTGAATGTTGTCCCGTTCGGCGGTCAGCTCGCGCAGCGCGCGGATCTGGCCCGGACCGCGCAGCAGCGGATCCAGCCGGTGCGCCTCGGCGGCGAAGTGCCGGGCGTGCGCGGCCCGTGCACTGCCGAGTTCGCCGCGTTCACCGAGCCGCTCGATACCGAACTCGCGGATCGTCTCGAGCATCCGGTAGCGGGGAGCCTCCCCGTCGGCGACCATCTGCAGCAGCGACTTGTCCACCAGACCCATGAGCGCGACGGGGATGTCGCCCGGGGCGAGCACGTGCCGACCGGCGTCCGATGCCGCGGAGGAGTCGGCGCACACCCGCACGGCCGCGGCCTCGGTGGCACCCGCCGGGAACACCGCCAGCCGCTCGGCCAGCAACCGCTCGTCGTCGTCGAGCAGTTCCCAGCTCCACTCCACCACCGAGTACAGGGTGCGATGCCGCGCCACGGACGTGCGGATCCCCCCGGCCAGCAGCCGGAATCGGTCGGTGAGCCGCGCGGCGA
>CAZIIX010000495.1:0-1806 GCA_964539345.1 uncultured Actinomycetes bacterium
CTTCCCCGCCTGTGCTCGGAGCAGCCACCCTGTGCTCAGACGATGTCAGCACTGATGAGGACGCCGATGACGAGGACGCCGATGACGAGGACGCCGGTAACGAGGACGCCGACGATGAGGGCGCCGACGATGAGGGCGCCGATGACGAGGACGCCGATGACGAGGACGCCGATGACGAGGGCGCCGATGACGAGGAGCGGTGCCAGGACGCGGCGGCTCAGCCGACGGGGCGCGCCAACCCCTCGATGATCTCCGCCCCGGGAAGCTCCGCCAGCGCCGCCCCATCGACGACGATCTTCGACCCGCGGACGCCCGAGCCGATCACCACGGGGCCGGCCGCCACCACGGCGCTGTCGATGAGCACCGGCCAGTCCGCCGGCAGACCGATCGGCGTGATCCCCCCGTACTCCATGCCGGTCCGCCCGGTCGCCTCGTCCATCGGCGCGAACGAGATCTTGCGGACGTCCATGCGCTTGCGCACCACCGTGTTGATGTCGGCGCGGGTGGTGGCCAGCACCAGCACCGCCGCCCACCGCTCCTCCCCCGCGCGCTTGCCGGCCGCGATCACGCAGTTCGCGCTGGCCTCCGGCGGCGAGGCGTAGCGCTCGCAGAACGCGGCGGTGTCGGCGAACGACGGGTCGATGGGCGTCGCCAGCACCGGGTGCCCGGCCAGGGCCGGACCGGCCGGCAGCTCCCGCAGCGCGGCCACGACCGGGGCGGCCAGCAGCTCGGGCCGGTCCAGGGCCGGTGCGAGATCGAGGTTTGACATCCACGCCGGGTGCTCGGAACTGATCGTCGTCATACATCTCACTGTCCCACGGTGGCGATCACCGCCGGTCAACGGGGACAATGGCACGGTGACGAGCACCATCGATGCCCCCGAGCGCGGCGCCGTGCGGCCGGATGACGCCGCCGCACCGGCCCTGCGGATCGGGCAATACCGGGTCTGGCCCCCGGTCGTGCTCGCCCCGATGGCGGGGATCACGAACCGCTCGTTCCGCCGGCTCTGCCGCGAATTCGGCGCCGGGCTCTACGTCTGCGAGATGACGACCACCCGCGCGCTGGCCGAGCGGAACCCCAAGACGTTGGAGATGATCCGGTTCGGGCCCGAGGAGCACCCGCGGTCGGTGCAGCTCTACGGCATCGATCCGGACGTGACGGCCCGGGCGGTCGGCATGATCGTCGACGAGGACCTCGCCGACCACATCGACCTGAACTTCGGCTGCCCGGTGCCCAAGGTGACGAAGAAGGGCGGCGGCGCGGCGTTGCCGTACAAGCGGCAGCTGTTCGGCGCGATCGTGTCGGCGGCGGTGCGCGCGGCCGAACCCGCCGGGGTGCCGGTGACCGTGAAGATGCGGGTGGGCATCGACGAGGACCATCACACGTTCCTCGACGCCGGGCGCATCGCCGAGGACGCGGGAGTCGCCGCGGTGGCCCTGCACGCCCGCACCGCGATCCAGCACTACTCGGGGCAGGCGGACTGGTCTCACATCGCGCGACTGAAGGAGGCCGTCACCGGCATCCCGGTATTGGGCAACGGCGACATCTTCCGGGCCCGGGACGCACTGTCGATGATGAGCGCCACCGGGTGTGACGGAGTCGTCGTCGGCCGGGGATGCCAGGGACGGCCGTGGCTGTTCGCGGAGCTTGCGGCGGCGTTCGACGGCCGACCGCTGCCCGTGCCGCCTAACCTCGCGGGGGTGCGTTCCATCCTGCAGCGCCACGCGGAACTGCTCTGTGAGGAGATGGGGCCGGAGCGCGGCATCCGGGACCTGCGCAAGCACATCGCCTGGTACTTCAAGGGTT
>CAZIIX010000496.1:0-1803 GCA_964539345.1 uncultured Actinomycetes bacterium
ACGTCGACGGTCCGGAACTCCGGTTCGACCTGGCGCCGGAATGCCGCCAGCCGGTCCGGATCGGTGGACAGCGCGATGCCGATATCGCCGCCGCCGGCCCCGGACGTCTTATAGATGACGCCGTAGCGGCTCGCCGGTTCGCCGATGTGGCGATGTTCATCCCCGACGATGCCGATGTCGCTGGCGCGTCCGAGCCCGTCCAGCGCGTTCGCGTAGCCGGCGACGGTGTCCAGGAACGTGGCGGTGTCGCCGCCGCGCAGCGCGGCGGCGCCGGCCTCGGCCAACGCCGTGAGCCCGGCGAGGCGGGCGGCGTAGTCCGCCGGGTGGTCGCGTCGCCAGTCGTCCAGCCGTCGGAGGAAGTCACCTGTGGACGTCGAACGTCCGGTCCACACGCAGCACCAGTGCAGGTCGTCCGGCACCGCAAGGGGCAGGACGGCGGGTGCCCGGGTCCGTGCTGGTGCCGCGGGTGCTGGGACGGCGGGTGACGGCCCGGCGGGGGTGTAGGCGATCAGACCGCCGGTGAGCGACGCGGCGATGTCGGCACCGCTGCCGCGCCCGTCCTGCACGGCGCGGTGCAGGCGCACCAGGCCGGCGAGGTCGGGCCGTGCGAGCCCGGCGAGGCGGCGCAGCGCCCCGGCCAGTGCGACGGTCAGCGCGGCGCTGGAGCCGAACCCGATCTTGGCGCGCCGATCCCGGTCGAAGAAGTCGTCGGTGGACAGGACGGCGTCGATCGCCGGGCCCGCGCCGTCGGCCGCCGCCTCCTGCAGCACCGTCGCCACCAGGCGCAGCCGTCCGGCCGGGGCGTCGGCGGGGACCCACGTCATACCCCCATCGGAGTGGCGCTCGACCTCTGCCCGCAGCCCCAGATGCGGAGCGTTGATCCGGGAGCGCGGGCCGGGCAGCCGGCGGATCCGGACGCGGGCGCGCCGATCGACGGCGGCGACCAGTGCGGGGGCCCCGTCGAGCACCGCGTACTCGCCGAGCAGCATCAGCTTGCCGGGCGCGGACGCGACGATGGTGGCGAGCGGAACGGGGGTCACCGGCCGCCACCCGGTCCCGTGATCACCCGGGCGCCGGGACCGAGCCCGGTGGTGACGACCTCGAGCACCCCGGGGACCTCGGCCAGCGCGGCGGCCACGGCGGGCGCGTCCTGCGGGAGGCAGACGGCCTTGACCTGCGGGCCGGCGTCGACGGTGAAGAACGTGCCGAGGCCGTCGGATTCGCGCAGCTCCCG
Source organism: uncultured Actinomycetes bacterium (assembly GCA_964539345.1). Taxonomy (GTDB): domain Bacteria; phylum Actinomycetota; class Actinomycetes; order Mycobacteriales; family Nakamurellaceae; genus Nakamurella. Next base: position 1,235 of record CAZIIX010000496.1, read on the forward strand.
GACCAGGTGCAGGCAGGCGACGGTGGCGGGCATCCAGTAGAGCAGCGCCGGGCGGGTGCTGAGCATCAGCGCGTGCATGGTGGCGCAGCTGTGCTCGGAGATGGCCGCGAGAGCCGCGAAGTCGCGGGCCCGGATGGCGGTGCGGGCCTCGGCGAGGTCGGCGTCCGCGCCGGAGACCCAGGCATCGAAGAACGGGGAGGTGCGGCGGGAAAGTTCCATGCCGGCGGAGGAACCCGTGGCCTTGGGATCGCGGGTGGTGATGGCGACGACGACGGTGAGCGGCCAGTCCTGCTCGGGCAGCAGCGGGGTGGCGACGGCGTCGGTGCCGTCCGGGCGTTCGCCGCGGTGCATCTCCACGAAGCCGCCGAGCACGGAGCGGGCGGCCGAACCGGAACCGCGGCGAGCCAGCTCGGACAGGCGCTCGCGCGACAGGTTGGTGCCCAGCGCCGCGTCGGTGGCCGTGACGAGGGCGGCGAATCCGGAGGCGGACGAGGCGAGGCCGGCGCCGGTGGGGAAGGAGTTGCCGGTGGTGACGCGGGCGCGGGTGGTGATGCCGGCCTCGGCGCGCA
>CAZIIX010000497.1:0-1802 GCA_964539345.1 uncultured Actinomycetes bacterium
CCGGCCACGGTGAGCGGGCCGTGCAGGAAGTCCGCGCTGGAGTAGCCGTGGTGGATGCGCCGCGAGGTCTCCTTCGACTTCAGTGCGCCCTCCAGGGCGGCGGCGAAGGTCAGGCCGCGGGCGAGGTGCACCGCGCTGCGGTGCGGGGCGAGCACCTCGACCGCCCGGTCGATGCTGCTCCGGTCGTCCAGGACCTGTTGGACCACCGACGGCAGGGCGTCCCAGGCCGCGTCACCGCCGATGTGTGCCTCGATGCCGCCGCCGAGCGCCTCGGCCAGCAGGGTCACCAGCGCCAGTGACCCGGTGACGGTCTTGGTGGCCGGCACGGCGCGTTCCGCGCCGGTCCCGATGGACAGGGTCACCGCGGACGCCTCGGCCAGCGGGGAGGTGACGTCGTTCGTCACGGACACCACCGTGGCGCCGGCGCGGCGTGCCCGGCCGGCGACGTCGACGATCTCCGGGGTGCGTCCGGACTGGGAGAGTGCCAGCACCAGGTAGCCGTCGGTGCGCAACGACGCGCCGTACCGGGTCACGGTGCTGGGCGCGGCCATGCTCACCGGCAGGCCGGTGGCGATCTCCAGCAGGTAGCGGGCGTGCACGCCGACGTTGTCGCTGGAACCACGCGCGATGATGTAGATGCCACGCGGCGGCTGCGGGAGGGCCTCGCGGATCTCGGCGTGCCGCCGCGCGCGGGTGCTCGCGATCTGCGCGAGGACCGCAGGCTGTTCGGCCATCTCTGCACGCGCCTGGGTTCCCGCCACGATGTCCTCCACGTCGTTCGATCGTCTGACCGGCTGGTTGCTTGAAGCTGCTCGTATCGTACCGATATCGCACATGCTCACGCACCACCGGCGGGGCGGGCGGCTGGCGGGCTACCGATAGGCCTCGAAGCCGAGCCTGCGCAGCTGCTTGGGATCGCGCTGCCACTCCTTCGCCACCGTGACGTGGATGTCCAGGTAGACCTGGTTGCCCAGCAATCGCTCGATCTCCGCGCGGGCCCGTCTGCCGACCTCGCGCAGCCGCGCGCCGCGCCGTCCGAGCACGATCCCCTTCTGCGAGTCGCGTTCGACGTAGACCGTCGCGTAGACGTCGGTGAGGTCCTCGCGCCCGTCCCGGGCGGACATCTCCTCGACCACGACGGCCAGCGAGTGCGGGAGTTCGTCGCGCACGCCGTCCAAGGCGGCCTCCCGCACGAGCTCCGCGACCCTGATGACGAGGGGCTCGTCGGTGACGTCGCCGTCCGGGTAGAGCACCGGGCCCGGCGGCAGGTGACCGACCAGCAGGTCCGTCAGCAGCGACACCTGCTCGCCGGCGACGGCCGAGACCGGCACGATATCGGCGAAGTCGCCCAGGGCGGACAGCGCCACCAGCTGCTGCGCGACGCGGTCGCGGCTGACCAGGTCGGTCTTGGTCACGATGCCGACGACCGGCGTCCGGCCGACGCGGTCGGCGAGATCCGCGGCGATCCGGCGATCGCCCGGCCCGATGTCTTGGTCCGCGGGGACGCACATCCCCACCACGTCGACGTCGGCCCAGACGCTGCGCACCAGGTCGTCGAGCCGCTCGCCGAGCAGCGTGCGCGGCCGATGCAACCCGGGCGTGTCGACGATCACCAACTGGGCGTCCGGCCGGGTGATGATGCCGCGGACCGCGCGGCGGGTCGTCTGCGGTTTCGGCGAGGTGATGGCGATCTTGCTACCCACCATCGCGTTCAGCAGCGTCGATTTGCCCACGTTGGGACGGCCGACGAAGCAGGCGAACCCACTGCGGTGCGCCTCGCCGGCCAGCACGCGTTCCGGAGC
>CAZIIX010000498.1:0-1792 GCA_964539345.1 uncultured Actinomycetes bacterium
CCACGTACCACCTGGCCGTGGTGGTCGACGACCACGAGATGGGCATCACGCACGTCGTGCGCGGCGAAGAGTGGATCTCGTCCACGCCGAAGCACATCCTGCTCTACCGATGGCTCGGGCTCGAAACTCCGCGGTTCGCGCACATGCCGCTGCTCCGCAACGAGAACAAGTCGAAGATCTCCAAGCGGAAGAACCCGGCGGCGCGGCTGACCTGGTTCCGCGAGCAGGGCTACCTGCCCGAGGCACTGGTGAACTTCCTGGCACTGCTGGGCTACCCGCCGATCGTGGAGGCCGACGGCACCGAGCGGGAGATCACCGACTTCGCCGAGTTCTCCGCGAACTTCTCCTGGGACAAGGTCTCCCCGGTCGGCCCGATCTTCGACCTGAAGAAGTTGAGCTGGCTGAACGGGCACTACATCCGGTCACTGGACGCCGACGAGCTGTCCCGCCGGATCGTCGAGTACCAGGTCGACGCCGGCGCGCTGCCGCCGTCACCGACCGAGGAGCAGCTGCGTCTGGTGCGGGCCGCGACACCGCTGGTGTCCGAACGGATCTCGCTGCTGAGTGAGACGGTCGACATGATGGCGTTCCTGTTCGTTGATGACGGCGACCTGACATTCGACGACGATGCGATGACGAGGCTGCCGGGCGACACCGCCGCGATCCTGGACGCGGCCACCGCGGCGCTGACGGCGCTTCCGGACTGGGAGCACGAGGCGATCCACGCCGCACTGAGCGCCGCATTGGTGGACGGCCTGGCGCTCAAACCCAAGGTCGCCTTCGGACCCGTCCGGACGGCGGTCACCGGCAAGCGCGTCTCCCCGCCGCTGTTCGAGTCGATGGGACTGCTCGGCCGGGACTCGTCACTGGCCCGGATCGCGAGGCTCCGCGCGGCGGTGTAACCAGCGGCGGGAGTCGCACGCGGCGAACACCGTAGACACCGTCGGCCTCACACGGCGGCACCGAGTACGGGCAGCGCCGGTCACGCATCGCCGTCGGGGTCGCCGACGGCGAGGCCCTGAGCGGCGGCGTAGAGCATGGCCTGGTCCACATCGACCCGCGCCCCGCGCAGTCGGGCGCTGACCCACGTGGCGGGGTCGATCCGCGCCCCGCGCAGGTCCGCACCCTCCAGCCGGACACCGATGGCGCGCGCCCCGGTCAGGTCGCTGCCCCGCAGGTCGCACCCGGAGAAGTCCGCTTCGGTGAGGTTGGACTCGCGCAGCCGCAGTCCGGAGAGGTCCGCACCCGCGAGCTTCTCCCCCGCCAGCGACACCAATGTCAGGTCGCAGTCGGTCCAGGTCAGCGGCACCAGCCGGCAGTCGGTGAACGTGGATCCGGTCAGCCGGCAGCCAACGAGTTCCGACGAGTGCCAGCGGGTCCGCTCGAACGTGCAGGTGACGAACGAGCTGGCGCGATGCGTCGAGGAGTACAGCTCGGTGTCGTAGAACCGGCATCCGGTGAACTCGGCGCGCTGCGTGCGGCAGCGGGCCAGCGACGCGCCGGTGAAATCGCAGTTCGTGAACGAAACACCGTCGATCACCGCGTCCTGCAGATCGACCTCGGTGAAGTCCTCGGACTCGTAGCACTGTTCGGTGAGCTGCATCAGGACAGGATGCCACGCGGGCGCGGTTCCGTCAGTGCAGGAAGTGCCGCGTGCCGGTGAGGTACATGGTGACTCCGGCCTTCGTGGCGGCCTCCACCGTCTCGGAGTCACGCACCGACCCGCCGGGTTGAACGATGGCTTTCACGCCGGCGTCGATCAGCACCTGGGGCCCGTCGGCGAACGGGAAGA
>CAZIIX010000499.1:0-1790 GCA_964539345.1 uncultured Actinomycetes bacterium
GCAGACTCGGCGCTGTCAGACACGAAGGAGCACCACCATGACCTACGCCATCCGTGCCGAGGGGCTGCGCAAGCGCTTCGGCACCACCCAGGCGCTCGACGGCGTCGACCTGGCCGCCGCCGAGGGCACGATCCTCGGCGTGCTCGGCCCGAACGGGGCCGGCAAGACCACCGCCGTCCGCATCCTCGCCACCCTGCTGCGTCCCGACGCCGGCCACGCCACCATCGGCGGCTTCGACGTCGCCACCCAGCCCCATCTGGTGCGCGCCACCGTCGGCCTCACCGGCCAGTACGCGTCGGTGGACGAGGATCTCACGGGCACCCAGAACCTCGTCATGATCGGCCGACTGCTCAACCTCTCCGCCCGTGACGCGAAGTCGCGCGCCGCCGAACTGCTCGAGTGGTTCGACCTCGGCGCTGCCGCGGGCCGCGTCGCCAAGACCTACTCCGGAGGGATGCGCCGCCGCCTCGATCTGGCCGCCAGCCTCGTCGGGCGTCCCTCGGTGATCTTCCTCGACGAGCCCACCACCGGGCTCGATCCGGCCAAGCGCGAGGACATGTGGGAGGTCGTGCGCACCCTGGTCGCCGACGGCTCGACCGTGCTGCTGACGACGCAGTATCTGGAGGAGGCGGACGCGCTGGCCGACGAGATCAGCGTCATCGACCACGGCCGCGTCATCGCGCACGACACCCCGGACGGGCTCAAGCGGGTCATCGGCGGCCAGCGCATCGAGGTCCGCCCCGCCGATGCGTCCCGACTCGACGAGGTCCGCGTCGCGCTCGGCGAGATCACCGGCGTCACACCGGAACTCATCGGACGAGAGCGCCTGTCCGTCGCGGTCCCCAACGAGGACTCCTTCGCACCCGTCGTCAGCCGTCTTGCCGCGGATGGCATTGCGGTGCACGAACTCTCACTCCACCTGCCCAGCCTCGACGAGGTGTTCCTCACCCTGACCGGGCGCACCACCGACCAGACCCCACAGGAGGTGGCCGCATGAGCACCGCCATCCAGACCCGCCCGCGCAACCCCAGGCCCTCGTCATCGCCGGGAACGGTCCCGCCCATGACGGAGCCGTCGTCCAGGCTCGGCGCCTACGTCCGGCACGTCCTCGCGTTGGCCAAGCGGGGCCTGATCAAGACGATGCGCACGCCGGAGGCGCTGATCGACGTCACGCTGCAGCCGATCATCTTCCTGCTGATGTTCACCTACATCTTCGGCGGCGCCATCGCCGGCGGCTCGCAGCAGCAGTACCTGCAGTTCGTCCTGCCCGCGATGATGGGCATCGGCATCGCCATGGCCGGCGTGGCCATCGGGCAGAACCTCAACTCCGACATCGAGAAGGGCATCTTCGACCGGTTCCGAGCGCTGCCCATCGCCCGCTCCGCGCCGCTGGTCGGGGCCGTCGCCGCCGATGTGGTGCGCTACCTGATCTCCGTGTCCATCACCCTCGGCATGGGTGTGCTGCTCGGCTTCCGCATCCACACGAACGCGGTGTCCACACTGGCCGCGATCGCGCTGGCCGTGGCGTTCGCACTGTGCTTCTGCTGGATCAGCGTGTGGGTCGGCATGACGGTCCGCACCCCCGGCGCCGTGCAGGGACTGATGTTCCTGCTGGTGCTGCCGCTGACGTTCGTGTCCAACGCATACGTGCCGACCGCGACCATGCCCGGCTGGATGCAGCCCGTCGCCGAGGGAAACCCGATGAGCCACTTGGCGTCCGCGATCCGCGGCCTGATGACCGGCGGCCCGGTGGCGTCCGACCTGGCGTGGACGTTCGGTTGGATGGGCGC
>CAZIIX010000500.1:0-1779 GCA_964539345.1 uncultured Actinomycetes bacterium
CGATGGGGCGTCTGCGGGCCCGGGCGGCAGAGCTGCGCGCAGCGTCCCCCGCGGGGGACCCCGCCGATGCCGACCTGGCCGCGGTCGAGCGCGCCATGACGCTGGGCGCCCGGCGCGCTGCGCTGCTGCGCGCCGGGCTGGGGCTGCTCACGGCGGCGCTGTTCGTGCTGGCGCTGTGCACCGCGGCGTAGTCGAACCGCCATCCTATGGACCCAACACCGTCAGGGGCACCACGCACACCCCATCCGGCCGGGTGTAGGACACCCCGGTGGGTATGACGACGACCCGGGCGACGGGTGGCGAGGCGAATTTGCCGGTGACACGGCGGAGGGCATCGGCGGCAGCGTCGACCGAGGCCGCACCGAGCTTGACCTCCACCGCCACCCATCGGCCGTCGGCACCCTCCACGATCGCGTCGACCTCGTCACGGCCCTTGGTGTCGCGATAGTGGAAGACGCCGCGGGCACCGGCGGCTTGCGCGTAGACACGGAGGTCGTGCACCACTTGCGATTCGAAGAGGAATCCGAGAGTCTCGGGCTCGGCGAGAAGCCGTGTCGAACCGGCAGCGAGCAGCGCGGCGGCCAGCGAGGGGTCGACCAGGTGTCGCTTGGGCGTCTGCATGGCCGCGGTACGAGATCGCAGCTTCGGCGACCATGCGGGCTGGTCTTCGACGAGGAACAGTCGCGTTGCGAAGTCGTGCAGTTGGGGAACCAGGCTGTCGCTCGCCGAGACGCTGCTTTCGTCCTGAATGCGTCGCGCGATCGCGGCGTAACCTGCTGGTTGTGCCGACAGCGCAGCGATGGCTCGGAGGTGGGAGACGAGTCGCCGCGGATCACGACGTATCCCGGCGACCTGCGGGAACTCGTGCTCTGCAATGTCGTCGATGTAGGCCTCTGCCCGCGCCCGCGCGTCACTGTCGGAACGGCCGAACCATCCCGGCCATCCGCCGGTCACGATGCGGCGGACTACGGCGGCAAAATCCGTGTCAGACTCGGCCATGCTCACAGCGTCGCCGCCGAGCAGCCCACGGAGCGAGACCTGCCCCGTCGATTCGGCCGTCTCGGCCAGCGTCAGCGTGCGCATGGTGACGTGGCGGAAGCGTCCCGCGCCAGAGTGCCGGTACAGGTCATCACCCGGCGCCGCGGAACCCGAGAGAATGAATTGGCCCGGATCACCACGGTCATCGACCGCATGACGCACCTCATTCCAGAGTTCCGGCACCAGCTGCCACTCGTCGAGGAGTCGTGGCACGGAACCGTCGAGCGCCGCCGACGGTTGTTGGCGCGCCAGTGCTGCTCGGGGGTCGGCTGAGTCCAGGCGAAGCTCGGAGCTAGCGACGCGGCGCGCCGACTCGGTCTTTCCGACTGCGCGCGCACCGCGGAGGACGAGGGCGCCATGGGACGCCAGAGCCGACGAGATTTCTGTGTCCACCGTGCGCGGAATGTAGGTCCTCATTGGCCCATCCTATGCGAAAATGGCGATTACTCCAGTTGCCTGCTACGGATTTCTCCACTAGCAGGTACCGGACTTCTCCACCTCACTCGGCCGGGCGCCGCGCCATGGTGGCCCTGCCACTGCGGCGAACAGTGGTGTGTTCGGTGACAACGATGCGCTGGTCACCCCGGGCCACGCGGGCCGACAACCGGCCCTCGGGCCGCGCGGCGTCAGTTCCAGCCGCGGGAATCCTGCTTCAGCGCGGTGTCCACGGTGAGCGCGGCGGCCACGACCAGCGAATGCATCGGGTCCGCCAACGGCACGTGGATGTCCACCAGATAGTTG
>CAZIIX010000501.1:0-1775 GCA_964539345.1 uncultured Actinomycetes bacterium
CGATCCTCGGCGCCTCCGGCAGCGGCAAGACGACGCTGCTGCGGGTGATCGCCGGGTTCGAGCGTCCGGATCGCGGACGGGTCATCCTCGACGACCGCGCGCTGGTCGGCCCCGGCGCCTTCGTCCGGCCCGAGCAGCGCGGCATCGGGATCGTCCCGCAGGACGGGGCGCTGTTCCCGCACCTGGACGTCGCCGGCAACGTGGCGTTCGGCCTCACCCGGCACGCCGCCGATCGCCTCTCACCGAGCCGCCGGCGGTCGAATGCCGCCCGGGTCGCGGAGCTGCTCGCCCTGGTCGGCATGGACGGATACGAGCGCCGCCGGGTCGACCAGCTCTCCGGCGGTCAACAGCAACGCGTCGCACTGGCGCGGGCGCTGGCCCCGAATCCCGGCGTCATCCTCCTGGACGAACCGTTCTCGGCCATCGACGCGGCGCTGCGCGCGGAGCTCGGCTCCGAGGTCCGGCGGCTGCTCGGCGAGCTCGGCATCACCACGGTGCTCGTCACGCACGACCAGGAGGAGGCGCTCTCGCTGGCCGACCAGGTGGTCGTCATGCGCGGCGGCCGCGTCGTGCAGGCCGGCAGCCCGCGCGAGGTCTACGAGAACCCGGTCGATGTGGACACCGCGCGGTTCGTCGGCGACGCGATCGTGCTCGACGGGACGGTGGTGTCCTGCGACCAGTGCGAGGCGCACGTCGAATGCGGTCTCGGCCGGCTCATCGGGATGCCGAACGCCCTGACCGGCCTGGGCCCGGCCGGCGGTGCGTGCCACGTGATCATCCGCCCGGAGAGCCTGCGCATGGGTGCGTCCGGCATGCCCGCGGTGGTGATCTCCAGCGAGTACTACGGCCACGACGCGGTGACCACGCTCCGGCTCGGTGCGGCCGGCGACGGCCCGACGATCAAGGTCCGCACGTTCGAGGCCGCGCGGCTGCCGGATCCCGGATCGGCCGTCGGGGTGGAGGTCGCCGACCCCGTGCTCGTGGTGCCCACGCCCGCGTGAGGCGCGGCGCCGTCCGACATGATCGATTCCGCTATGACGAAGCCCGGCGCGAGACACGCGCCTAGTAAGGGTAGCCTTACCTAATGTGCAAGGGGTCGACCAGCCGGCCGGGCCACATCCGTTCGAAAGGAAGTCTTGTGTTCCCACCTGCCCGTCACCGCACGGTGACACGTGTGATCGCCGCCGGCGCCGCCGCGATGCTCGCGCTCGGACTCGCCGCGTGCTCCTCCGACTCGAGCAGCGGCAGTGCCGACAGTGCCGACGGAGCCACGGGTTCCGCGGCGCCGAGCGAGTCGGGCGCGGCCCCCGGGTCGGGCGCGGCCTCCGACGCGGGGTCGGCCGGCGGATCCTCCGTCATACCCGATGACGGGGCGGCGACGCTGACCATCTACACCGGACAACACGAGGCGCTGGTCCAATCGATCACCGATGCCTTCACCGCGGACACCGGCATCACGGTGGTGCTGCGCGCCGGCGACGATGCCGAACTGGCCAACCAGCTCCTCGAGGAGGGCGACGGATCGCCGGCCGACGTGTTCCTGACCGAGGAGCCCGGCCCGATCGGACTGGTCGACGCGAAGGGGCTGCTCGCGCCGGTCGACCAGTCCACGCTCGACGAGGTCGACTCCCGACTGGTGCCCTCCACCGGCAACTGGATGCCCTACGCCGCCCGCTCCCGGGTGATCTTCTACAACCCGACGATGATCAGCGTCGACGAACTGCCGCACAGCATCCTGGACCTGACCGATCCGAAGTGGAAGGGCGAGTTCGCCT
>CAZIIX010000502.1:0-1768 GCA_964539345.1 uncultured Actinomycetes bacterium
TGAAGTACAGCGCCAGCATGTTCAGCACGATGTGCGTGATCGACAGGTGCAGGAATCCGCTGGCGATCAGCCGCCACCAGTCGCCCTGCGCGACCCCCCACGGCCAGAGCAGCGACTCGGAGAACACCGACGACGCGTTGAAGTTGGCCAGCGACCGCGCCTGTGCCGCCACGATGACGAACACCAGCACATTGACCGCGATCAGCCCGTAGGTGATGCGCGGCTGCCGCCCGTGGATCGCACCGGCCACCGTGCGGGCGACCGTGGTGCGCTGCGTCGGGCGCGCCTCGGCCACGCAGGCGCGGCAGTGGAATCCGACGGAGGCGGGCCGCAGGCAGGACGGGCACGCCGGCCGGCCGCAGCGCGAGCAGGACAGGTTCGTCGGGCGGTCCGGATGCCAGGTGCACACCATGGCCGGCGCCGGAACACCGTGCGCCGCTCCCGGGGGGCCCTGCGGCGGATCACTCGTCATAGCTCGCTGTCCATCCGGCCGGGATGACGCAGTCTCGCCGGCTCCGTCGTCGTGGTCGAACGGTGGCGGGTGTTACTGGGCGCCGCCGCCGACGTTGTCGCCGTTCTCCACGCTGACCGATTCGATGACGACGTCGTCGGTGGGGCGGTCGGCGCGGTCGGTCGCGGTCGTCGCGATGGCATCGACCACGGCGCGCGAATCGGCGTCGGCCACCTCGCCGAAGATGGTGTGCCGGCGGTTGAGGTGCGGGGTCTTGCCGACCGTGATGAAGAACTGGCTGCCGTTGGTGCCCGGACCCGCGTTCGCCATCGCCAGCAGGTACGGGCGGTCGAAGGCGAGCTCGCCGTGGAACTCGTCCTCGAACTGGTAGCCCGGGCCGCCGGCGCCGGTTCCGGTGGGGTCGCCGCCCTGGATCATGAAGCCGTCGATCACCCGGTGGAAGATCGCGCCGTCGTAGAACGGGCCGGACGTCGATCCGGAGGCGTTCTGCGTCGTGTACTCCTTGGTGCCCGTGGCCAGGCCGACGAAGTTCGCCACCGTCTTCGGCGCGTGGAACGGCATCAGCTGGATGCGGATGTCGCCGCGGTTGGTGTGCAGGGTCGCGTAGGTGTTGCCGTATGAGGAAGTCACGTGGGCCATCCTGCCACGAAGTGCCCACATCCGGCGGCACGAGGGGCCGGGCACGTCGGGCGTGCCGCGGGGCCGGGCGAGTGGTGCGGACATGCCCGCGGGCGGTGCTGCCGGTTACAGCCCGAGGTTGTCGATGATGTCGGTGACCATGATGCGACCCTTGATCGACTGCTTCTGGTTGGAGATCGCGATGATCGCCGTGGTGCCCTTGGACACCGCATAGATCGAGTGCGCGGCCGGATAGTCGCCCACCCCGTCCAGATTGCCCATGGATCCGCCGCTCCAGCCGCCCGGCAGCTTCGCCGGGTTCGACTTGTCCACCGGCACATGCTGATTCACCGCCGCGGCGGCCGCGATCGGGGTGTCGGCGACCACGATGCGCGCCGTCGCCAGATACCGCCCGTCGGCGCGGGTGAACAGGCACACCGGGTACGGCTCGGTGGCGATGATGCTCGTCTGGCCGGGGTGCTGACCGTTCGCGTCCATGACCTGGGCGTTCGTCAGGTACGGGCAGTCCCCGTGCTTGGGCGCGGGTTCGGACGTGGACGGCGGGGGCGGCACGTCCGCGGGGTCCAGCTCGGTGGTGACGGTGCGCGCCGACTCGGTCACCGTGCTGGTGGTGGGGGCGCTGGTGACGGTGACGGTGTTCGTGATCGTGCCCACCGT
>CAZIIX010000503.1:0-1766 GCA_964539345.1 uncultured Actinomycetes bacterium
GTCGCGAGCCGCCTCGCGCAGGCGTGGATGCAGGAGCTGAATCCGCTGCCGCCACGATCGCCAGCGGTATCGCGTTGGACCTCGGCGCCGCCGCGATCGCACTCGGCAGCCAGACCATCGTCGCCGGCAGGTGACGTCCCGTTGTGTGGTGGAGTTTCTCGACACCGTGCGGGTCAGTGTTTGTGAGTCTATGCGGCGTCGGTGATGGCGGCGCCGATGGCCTCCTTCCTGGGGTTGATCGTGGTCATGGATGCTTCGGAGAAGTAGCGGCGGTCGGCGACGTGCCATTCGTCGTGCTGGTCGATCAGGATGTGTCCGGCCAGGCGCAACAGCGCTTCGGGGTTGGGGAAGACGCCGACGACGTTGGTTCGGCGTTTGATCTCCTTGTTCAGGCGTTCGAGCGGGTTGGTCGACCAGATCTTCTGCCAGTGCACCGACGGGAACGCGCTGAACGCTAGCAGGTCGTCCCTGGCGGCGTCGAGCATGTCGGCTGCGGCCGGGTGGGAACGGGTGAGCATGCCGACGACCTCGTCGAACTGGGCGGTGACCATGTCAGATTCGCCGCGGGGGACGAAGATGGTGCGCACGATCGCGGCGACGAGCTCCCCGGCCGTTTTCGAGACCTTGTCGAGCAGATTGCGGGTGAAATGCACCCGGCAACGCTGCCAGGCTGTCGCCTGGAACACCACGGCGATCGCGTTGGTCAAGCCGGTGTGGGCATCTGAGGTGACCAGGCGGACCCCGGTGAGTCCGCGGGCTTTGAGCGAGCGCAGGAAGCTGGTCCAAAACGGCTCGGATTCGGTGTCTGCGACATCGAAGCCGAGCACCTGGCGGTGACCGTCGGCCCCGACCCCGATCGCCACCACAATCGCCTGCGAGACGACCTGCCGGCCCACCCTGGCTTTGCAGTAGGTGGCGTCGACGAATACATACGGAAACGCCTGATCGCCGAGGGAACGCTCCCGGAACGCGGCGACGTCCTCGTCGAGGTCGGCGCAGATCCGGGAGACCTCCGACTTCGAGATGCCGGAGTCGGCACCGAGCGCTTTGACCAGGGCGTCGACCTTGCGGGTCGAGACCCCGTTGACATAGGCCTCCATGATCACCGCGAACAGGGCCTGGTCGACCCGGCGGCGCCGCTCCAAAAGCGACGGGAAGAACGAACCGGTGCGCAGTTTCGGGATCTTCAACTCAAGATCCCCGGCCTGGGTGGTGATCGTCTTCAATCGGGTGCCGTTGCGCCAGGTGGTGCGCTCGGCCGAGCGTTCGAACCTGCCGGCGCCGATCACTGCCGAGGCTTCGGCGTCGATCAGTTCTTGATAGATCCGCTGCGCCGAAATGCGCATGCGATCAGCGACGTCGCTTTCAGTGATTTCCTTCAACAGCCCCAACAGGGCAGACTGGTCCAGAGCCATCGTGCGGTGTGTCCTTTCGTGAGTCCCTTGAACAGTTCTCACTGACCATCGCACGGTGGCTCGCCCCATTCCGGACGCGACACCCGAACCGAAGAACTACACCACCACCAGGGACGCCATCCGCCGGCACCGCCGGTTGCTTCGTCGGGGCCATCCTCGCCGACGTCACCACCAGCCCGCGTAAGCTGGCCAACTACTTCAAGAACCGGTGACGGCAGCGTCGCCGCGGCGGCACAGTCGGTCAGGCGATCAACCGGCCAACCCGGTCACCCGGTCACCCGATCAGTCCGGCATAGCCCGGTTTGATGACGGTGTTGATGATCTCCAGCCGCTCGTCGAACGGCAGGAACG
>CAZIIX010000504.1:0-1756 GCA_964539345.1 uncultured Actinomycetes bacterium
ATCATGGCAGCAACTCCTGCTGTAGTGGGGGCGTGGACCGGCCGGCGGACTGGCCATAGCCACTGAGATATTCCGGCGGCGCGAACGGCTCCAGCCCGACCTGCTCGGACGGGGGCCCGGTCTGCCACGCGGACAGCACCTGCCGGAGCTCGCGCCTGCCCAGCCCGGGCAGCGACTCGGTGACCGCGGCGGCGACCTCGACATAGGGCGAGCCGGCCTTCTCCAGCGCGCGGCGCAGCAGTTCCAGGTCCGTGCGGTGGCCGTGCAGCAGCCGCTGGCCGCGGTCGCAGATCGCCGCGAAGTCCAGCACCATCGGCAGGTAGTCCGGCAGCTCGTCCTCGTCCGGGGTGAAACCCGCCGTGCGATAGGCGTTCTTGAACTCCACCAGCGCCATGCCACGATTGCGGGTGTCGCCGTACCGGTAGTAGGTGACGTACAGCGCGCAGCGCTTGTGCAGGTCGAACGTCTGCACGTAGTGCTCCGCGACCTCCCGCGGCGCCGTGTAGCCCAGCCACTGCAGGAACGTCAGGAAGTGCTCCCGGGTCTTGCGCGGCCTCGTCGCGCTCGCCGCGTCGACCAGCGCCGGCAGCCCGGCGAACAGCTCGCTCGTCGGGTACTGCAACAGGATCGACGCCAGCTTCAGCGACGGATCGTGCACATCGGCGGCGGTGGTGGCGGGTGCGGTCCTCATGCCGTTCCGGCCTCCGGCGTCATCCCCAGCGTCTTCTTCCGCCGCCAGAACGGCACCGACGAGTCGCCCGGGCCGGACCCGCCCGAGCCGGACCCGGACCCGGACCCGCCGGATCCGGGGAACAGGTTCCCGGGCGCGTCGCCCTGGCCGTCCCAGTCCAGCAGGTTCATCTGCGAGCTACCGCTCTCGGCCCGGAACGTGCTCGCGGTGCCGCCGGCGCCGGTCGGTTCGAACGACCGGATCCCATGCGGCCCGGCCGGGCCCTGGCCGCCCATGCCCGGCCCGCCCTCGTAGTCGAGGCTGCAGAAAAGCTGCTCGTGCTGGCCCATTAACCGCCCCGCCTCCTCGGCGTGCGCCGGGGGGATGACGTACCGGTCCGAGTACTTGCCGATGGCCAGCAGCCGGTAGAGGTCCTCGAGGTCGTCCATCGTCGATTCCACCGACGTCGGCAGGTTCTCGTCGATCGGCAGGTCGAGCTGCTTGGCGCGTTGGATCGCCCGGATGGCGGTCAGCTTGCGCAGCACCTTGCGCACCAGGTCGCCGTCGCCGGCGGTGAACAGGTTCGCCAGGTAGTCGATCGGGATGCGCAGCGAGTCGATGGTGGCGAACACCCGGTCCGGATCGGAGTGGTCGTAGCCCTGCGCATGCACGATGTCGGCCACCGGAGACAGCGGCGGGATGTACCAGACCATCGGCAGGGTGCGGTACTCCGGGTGCAGCGGCAGCGCGACGCGGTGCTTGACCGCCAGGTCGTAGGTGGGGGAGCGCTTGGCGGCCTCCACCCAGTCGTGCGGCACGCCGTCGCGTTCCGCGGCGGCCTGCACCTCCGGGTCGTGCGGATCCAGGAACACATCCAGCTGCGCCTCGTAGAGGTCCTTGACGTCGGGCGTCGCCGCCGCGTCCAGCACCTTGTCGGCGTCATAGAGGAACAGTCCCAGGTAGCGCAGCCGGCCCACGCAGGTCTCCGCGCAGATCGTCGGCTGCCCGGCCTCGATCCGCGGGAAGCAGAACGTGCACTTCTCCGCCTTGCCGGTGCGGTGGTTGAAGTAGACCTTCTTGTACGGG
>CAZIIX010000505.1:0-1755 GCA_964539345.1 uncultured Actinomycetes bacterium
GCCGGCAGTCGCACCGGCACCCTCGCCGGCACGCTCGTGCCGGTGATGTGCGGCAGCTCGCTCAAGAACAAGGGCGTGCAGCCGCTGCTCGACGCGATCGTCGACTACCTGCCGTCGCCACTGGACGTCGGCGCCGTGCACGGCACGCTGCAGGACGGCACCACCCCGGCCGAGCGCGAGCCCGACCCGGAGGCCCCGTTCTCCGCGCTGGCGTTCAAGGTCGCCACCGATCCGCACCTGGGCCGCCTGACGTTCGTCCGCATCTACTCGGGCAAGGTCGAGGCCGGCTCCCAGGTCGTCAACGCGACCAAGGACCGCAAGGAGCGCATCGGCAAGATCTACCAGATGCACTCGAACAAGCGCGAGGAGCGCGGCATGGCCTCGGCCGGCGACATCGTCGCGGTCATGGGGCTCAAGCAGACCACCACCGGTGAGACGCTGGCCGATCCGGCGCACCCGATCGTGCTCGAGTCGATGAGCTTCCCCGATCCGGTGATCGAGGTTGCCATCGAGCCGAAGACGAAGGGCGACCAGGAGAAGCTGGGCGTCGCGATCCAGAAGCTCGTCGAGGAGGACCCGACGTTCCGGGTCAAGAACGACGCCGAGACCGGCCAGACCGTGATCGCCGGCATGGGCGAGCTGCACCTGGACGTGTTCGTCGACCGGATGCGCCGTGAGTTCAAGGTCGAGGCCAACATCGGCAAGCCGCAGGTGGCCTACCGCGAGACGATCCGCGGCACGGTGGACCGGCTGGACTTCACCCACAAGAAGCAGACCGGTGGGTCCGGGCAGTTCGCCAAGGTGCAGATCAAGGTCGAGCCGCTGGACATGGCCGCCAACGACGGCGCCACCTACGAGTTCGTCAACGAGGTCACCGGCGGTCGCATCCCGAAGGAGTACATCCCCTCGGTGGACGCCGGTGCGCAGGACGCGCTGCAGTACGGCGTGCTCGCCGGCTTCCCGATGCTCGGCGTGAAGCTCACGCTGATGGACGGCGCCTACCACGAGGTCGACTCGTCCGAGATGGCGTTCAAGATCGCCGGTTCGATGGCGATGAAGGAAGCGCTGCGCAAATGCAAGCCGGTGCTCCTCGAGCCGCTGATGGCCGTCGAGGTCATCACGCCGGAGGAGAACATGGGCGACGTGATCGGCGACCTGAACGCCCGGCGCGGCCAGGTGCAGTCCATGGACGAGCGCGGCGGGGCCCGGGTCGTCAAGGCGCTGGTGCCGCTGGCCGAGATGTTCGGCTACGTGGGCGATCTGCGGTCCAAGACGCAGGGTCGCGCCTCGTACTCGATGGTCTTCGACTCCTACGGTGAGGTTCCGTCGAACGTCTCCAAGGAGATCATCGCGAAGGTGACGGGGGAGTGAGCGGAGTTGACGGGAGCGCAGCGAGCGTCGGCGAAGCGAACGACACGGAACCGAGAAGTAGGCACAGCGAAGGTGACGGGGGAGTGACGTCCGCGATGTGCTCGACGGTGGTGGCGGTCCAGCCGTGAGTCTGGCGACGCCGTGACCTCCGTCATCCCTATCCAGTCGTACCGGGCGGAGCACCATTCCGCTCGGTCACGGGTCCGGGCCACCGGCTCGGTCCAGATCTATCCAACCGCCTGACGATCCGAGCAGACACTCTGCCCATCGCATGGCGATCAACACGTCCCCAAGGAGGACAACAGTGGCTAAGGCGAAGTTCGACCGGACCCGGCCCCACGTCAACATCGGCACCATCGGTCACGTTGACCATGGCAAGACGAC
>CAZIIX010000506.1:0-1743 GCA_964539345.1 uncultured Actinomycetes bacterium
TCAATCAGCGGGTAGTCCGCGTGCGGCCAGATCTTCGTCAGGTCGAACGGGTTGAAGCGGTAGTCCTTGGCCTCGTCATACGGCATGACCTGCACCGAGACTGTCCAGCTCGGGTGGTCGCCGCGGGCGATGGCGTCGAACAGGTCGCGGCGGTGGTAGTCGGCGTCGTCGCCGGCCAGCGCCGCGGCCTCGTCATTGGTCAGGAACTGCATGCCCTGCTCGGTGTGGAAGTGGTACTTCACCCAGAACTTCGCGCCGGCCCCGTTGACCCACATGAAGGTGTGCGAGCCGTAGCCGTTCATGTTGCGCCAGGACTTCGGCAGCCCGCGCTGGCCCATGACGTAGGTGACCTGGTGCGCCGACTCGGGGTTCAGGGTCCAGAAGTCCCATTGCATCTGGGCGGACCGCAGCCCGGAGTCGGGCAGGCGCTTCTGCGACCGGATGAAGTGCGGGAACTTGATGGGGTCGCGCAGGAAGAAGATCGGCGTATTGTTGCCGACGATGTCGAAGTTGCCCTCGGTGGTGTAGAACTTCAGCGCGAAACCCCGGACGTCGCGCCAGGTGTCGGGGCTGCCCTGTTCGCCGGCGACCGTCGAGAAGCGCGCGAGCATGTCGGTCTTCGTGCCCGGCTGGAACAGCGCGGCTTTGGTGTACTGCGAGACGTCCTCGGTGATCTCGAGCGTGCCGAACGCACCGGATCCCTTGGCGTGCGGGCTGCGCTCGGGGACGCGTTCCCGGTTGAAGTGCGCCATCTGCTCGATGAAGTGCACATCGTGCAGCAGCAGCGGTCCGTTCGTCCCCACGGTGAGCGAGTTGCGGTCGCTCGGGGCGGGGGCTCCGGCACCGGTGGTCGAGCCGGTGACAGGGGTGTTCGTCGTCATAGGGTGTCTCCCTTCCATGGTGCGGCACCCGGGGCGGGTCAGCCGCGTTGACAATCGGGGCACAGGCCCCAGTAGGTCACTTCCGCCTCGTCGATGAGGAATCCGTGGGTGCAGTTCGCGTCCAGGCAGGGCGCGGTTCCGATCGCGCAGTCGACATCGCGCACCGCGCCGCAGTCCCGGCAGACCACATGGTGGTGGTTGTCCCCCACCCGCGGGTCGTAGCGCGCGGACGACCCGGCAGGCACCACGCGGCGGACCAGGCCGGCGTCGGTGAGCGCGTGCAGCACGTCGTAGACCGCCTGGGTCGAGACGCGGCCGATCTCCTGCCGCGCCGCGGTGACCAGGAAGTCGGCGTCCGAATGCGGGTGACGACGCACGAGGTCCAGGATCGCGATCCGTTGCCGGGTGACGCGCAGCTCCGACTGTCGCAGGTCGTGCTCGGCCATGGACGTCGTCATGCGTCCGACCCTACATCACTTATTGGAATGATTCCAGATTAGGTATGACGGTGGAGCAGGCGAGCCGCCCGCTTCCACGGGGGCACCGGGCTCGCCTCCGACGGCGTGATCCCGGTCGCCAGTGCCGTTGCCTGGGCCTGCTGGAACCTTCGCAGTGGCCGACGCGCGATCAGCATGACCGCCCAGCCCATCGGCCCGGCAATCGTGGTGTCGATCCGCACCGCGCAGCCGCGTGGTACCGGCACGATGGTGTAGACGCTCGTCATGGCGAAACCCGTGCCGCTGCTGGACCATTCGAAGGAGCGCCCCTCATCGATGGCGTCGACGGTCCACACGGTGGCGCGCAGGCCGGCCTGCACGATGCGCGCCCGCATGCCGACCTCGAACGGGCCGTCGGTCTCGCT
>CAZIIX010000507.1:0-1737 GCA_964539345.1 uncultured Actinomycetes bacterium
AGCGGCGACGAGTGAGGGTATGACGCAGGGTCGGCGCCCGTGACTGTTCCGGCGGGCGCTGGCCCGCGGGTGCGAGGGCTTGGGTGACGGTTCCGGTCGGTGACGCCCCAGTGCGACCGCGGTGGCGGTGGCGCCCCGGTGCGGTCCCCGTGATCTCGGCGATGTGGACACCCGGCGCGGTGTATCGGCGCCACCGGATAGCGTGCCAGCTGTGAATCCGCGCGACGTCTTCGGCGAGTTCTGCCGCGCCGGCCTGTGGCCGGGAGTCGGGCCAGCCATGGTCGAGCAGCTTGCCGACGCGGGGGCGGACGGTCCGGCGCGGTTGAGCGAGGAGGTCCTGGCGAGCCTGCCCCGCGTGACGGACAAGCGTGCGCAGCGGCTCTACACGGCGTGGATCGGCGTCACCCACCTCTACGCCGTCGCCGAGCTGCTCGTGCCGCAGTCGCTACCGGTGCGCTGGTCGACGCGACTGGTGGAATACCTCGGCGACGACGCCGCCACGCGGCTGCGCGCCGACCCGTGGGCGCTGCTGTCCCTTCCGGAGGCCGCGGTGGACCAGGCCGACCGGTTCGCGCGGGCGCTCGAACCGGCGGTGACCCCGGACGACGAACGCCGCATCCGCGCCCTGGTCGCCCGCGCGCTCGCCTCGTTCGCGCGCGAGGGGCACACCGCCTCGCCCGTCGCGGTCGTGGCCGATGCGCTGCGCGAATGGGGGCTGACCACCCACGCCCAGGCCGAGGCGGCGATCCGGGCGGCCCTCGCGGCCGATCTGGCGATCGCGGTGGACGATCCGACCGACGCCGGCGAGCAGTGGATCGCGCCGGCCGCCGTGGGCCGGGCCGAGGACGACCTCGCGCGGCGGCTGCAGCACCTGGCACGCACCGCCCGGCCGCTCGCGTCGCCGGACACTCTGGCGGCTGCCACCACGGACCTGGACCCGCTGCAGACCGACGCGGTGGCGGCCGCCATCACGCACGGCGTGTCACTGCTGACCGGGGGCCCGGGCACCGGCAAGTCACGCACCGTCGCGGCGCTGGTGAGATTCTGCGCCGCCCGGGGAATCTCGGTGGCGCTGGCGGCTCCGACAGGCCGGGCCGCCAAACGTCTGGCGGAGCTGCTGGCCGGGGCGGCGGCCACTGCCGATGATGGCGCCACTGCCGACGACGGCGCCGCTGCCGCCGAGGACGGCGACACTGCCGGCAATGGCTACGCCGAGGCCATGACGATCCACCGGCTGCTCGGGGCGCGCAAGGGCTCCGGGCCGGTGCGCAGCACGTTCGAGCACGACGAGGACGATCCGATCGACGCCGATCTGGTGGTGATCGACGAGACGTCCATGGTGGACGTCGAACTCGGCGCCGCACTGCTCGCCGCGATCGCGCCGCGGACCCACCTGATGCTCGTCGGCGATCCCGCCCAGCTGCCGTCGATCGGCCCCGGGAAGGTGCTGGCCGACATGCTGCACTCCGGCACCTTCCCGGTCACCGCACTGACCACGCTGTACCGGCACAGCGAGGGCGGCGCGATCGCCCGGATGGCGACCGCCGTCCGAGACGGCGACCTCACCGCGCCGGACAGCGCCGACCACGAGGTGGTGGTGATCCCGGCAGCATCCAGCGCCGAGGCGCAGCGCCGCGTCGTGCAACTCGTCACCGATTCCATACCACGCGTCTTCGACGCCACCGGGGACGCGGTGCAGGTCATCACGCCGGTGCACCGCGGCCCGGCCGGCACCCA
>CAZIIX010000508.1:0-1712 GCA_964539345.1 uncultured Actinomycetes bacterium
TTCGCCGGGGTGAACGCGAAGTCGGAGTCCTCCGACTCGGACCGGATCACGTGCGTCACCGCGTTGATCAGCGCCAGGTGGGTGAACGCCTGGGGGAAGTTGCCCAGGTGCCGCCCGCTGACCGGGTCCAGCTCCTCGGCGTACAACCCCAGCGCCGACGCATGCGAGAGCAGCCGCTCGCACAGCGCCCGCGCCCGATCCGCCTCGCCGATCTCGATCAGCGCCGACACCAGCCAGAACGAACAGATGGTGAAGCTGCCCTCGACCCCCGTCATACCGTCGTCGGTGGTCTCCGTGCGATACCGCAGCACCAGCCCGTCGTGGGTGAGCTCGTCGGCGATCGCCAGCACCGTGGAGCGGATCCGCGGGTCGTCGGCGGGCAGGAAGCGCACCAGCGGGGCCAGCAGCAGCGATGCGTCCAGCTCCGTCGTGCCGTAGTGCTGGGTGAGCACGCCCCGCTCGTCCACCCCGTTGGCGAGCACGTCCGCGCGGATCTCCTCGGCGATCTCCCGCCAGCGCTTGGCCTTGTCCTGCGAATCGTGCTGCTCGGCCAGCCGCGCGCCGCGATCCAGCGCCACCCAGCACATGATCTTGCTCATGGTGAAGTGCTGCGGCTCGCCCCGCACCTCCCAGATCCCCTGATCGGGCTTGTGCCACTCGTCGGCGGCCTGCTCGACCTGCGCCACCACGATCGGCCAGAGCTCCTCGGGCATCTGCTCGCGCGACCGGGTGTGCAGATAGACCGAGTCCAGCAGCGCCCCCCACACGTCGTGCTGCCGCTGGTCGAACGCGCCATTGCCCACCCGCACCGGACGGGCGTCCTCGTAGCCGGCGAGATGGTCCAGGGTGCGCTCGGTGAGGTCCCGCTCCCCGTCCACGCCGTACATGATCTGCAGCCGATCGGGATTGTCCGAGGCGACGTCGTGGATGAACGCGAAGAAGTCGTCGGCCTCGCGGTCGAAGCCCAGCGTGTACAGGCCCCACAGCGCGAACGTCGAGTCGCGGATCCACGAGTAGCGGTAGTCCCAGTTGCGTTCGCCGTGCGGGGTCTCCGGCAATGACGTCGTCGCCGCGGCGATCAACGCTCCGGTGGGGGCGTAGGACAGGCCCTTGAGCGCCAGCGCGGAGGACTGCAGGTAGGCGCGCCACGGATGGTCGGGGAACGATCCCTGGGAGAGCCACTGCCGCCAGAACTCCAGCGTCTCGTCGATCATCCGGTCGGCCTCGTCCAGCGTGTCCGGGCCCGGCAGCTCGGAGAAGGCCAGCGCCACGAAGTGCTTCTCGCCCTCGCGCATGCGCGTGCGGCCGGTGATGGCGTGACCCTCGATGCCCATCCGGATCGAGCTGGTCAACGTCAATGACGGATGGTCCTTCTCCTCCGCGCGGATCGCGTTGTAGCCGTCGGTGATGTAGTCCCACTTGGCGGGCAGCAGCCCGTAGTCGAACTCGGCGCGGCAGTCCAGCGACACATCGACGGTGCCGTAGACGCATTCGACGGTGCGCACCAGCACGTGCGAGGCGTCGGCGTCGGTGGGCGCCCGGCGGTGGGTGACGGACCGGCGGTCCACGTTGTGCCACGGGCCGATGATCAGCGCGTCCCGCACGATGAGCCAGCCGGTCGGCGTCTGCCAGGTGGTCTCCAGGACGAGCGTGCCGGGGAGGTAGCGGCGGGCGGCCGGCACCTGGGTGCCGAACGGGCCCAGGCGGAACGA
>CAZIIX010000509.1:0-1711 GCA_964539345.1 uncultured Actinomycetes bacterium
CGCACCACCGCGACCACCTCGGCCGTCGATCCGGGCCTGACCACGGCCAGCGGGACGCCGGCGGGTGCCAGCGGCATCATGTCCCGCGCGAAGGCCGCCGTCACATCCGGATCGGCGGACACGTGCTCGGCGCCGACGGCGGCCTCGAGCCGGGTGAGCAGCTCGGCGTGCTGCGAGGCATCGGCATCGGCGATGACGGAGGACCGGGGGCTGGGCGCGGACGGGGAGACGTTCATGTCCCGACGGTAGCGGTCGGCACGAACGGCGTCATCCTCCTCTGTCGCGCCGGTACGCTGTGGCCTTGTGATGACTCCGCACCCGGCCATCCTGCCGGACTGGCTCTCGCCGCTGCCGATGATCGACGCCATGGGATCGTGGGCCGTATTGGGCATCGCCCTGATCATCTTCGCCGAGTGCGGCATCCTGCTCGGGTTCTTCCTGCCCGGCGACACGCTGCTGTTCGTGTCCGGGTTGCTCATCGCCAGCGCCGCGGACGGGGCCGACGGCATCCACATCAACCTGGTGCTGTTCATCGCGCTGGTGACGTTCGCCGCGTTCGTGGGCAACATGGTCGGCTACTGGATCGGGCATGCCGCGGGCCCGAAGGTGTTCCACCGCAAGGACGCGAAGTTCCTCAAACCGGAGTATGTCGACAAGTCGCACCACTTCTTCGAGCGGTTCGGCGGGATCACGGTGATGGTGGCGCGGTTCGTGCCGATCGTGCGCACCGTGGCGACCGTGATGGCCGGTGTCGGCAAGATGAATGTGCGCCTGTACGCGGCGTACTCGGCGATCGGCGGGATCGTGTGGGTCGGCGTCGTGTCGGTGGCCGGCTACTACCTGGGGCAGATCGACATCGTCCGGCGCAACGTCGATCTGATCTTCGTGGCCGCGGCGGTGGTCGTGGTGGCGTTCTCGGCGGTGCCGGCGACCTGGCACTGGTACCAGCGGCGAGCGAAGGCGCGCGCGGCCAGGCCATGACGGGGACCCGGGGAGGCTTGGTCCCGACGGACGAGCCGCGTGCCGGTGGGGGATTCCGGGGGTAGGTCAGCCGCAGTCCGACTGCGAGGCGTGCAGTTCCAGCCCGAACCATTGCGCCCCGCCGCTGCACAGCGCCGGCAGGTTGTCGCTGGCGATCGCCGCCACCTGCAGGTGCAGCCCCCACAGCATCAGCGCGACCAGCAGGCTGCCCGCTGCCAGCGCCACGCGTCCGGCAGTGCGCCGGATCGCCAGCAGCCCGACGGCCGCCAGCACCACGACGGCCGCGACCGCCCAGAGCAGCCCGACGGCCAGGCCGCTAGCGGTCATGCGGGAGGGGCGCCCGGTGGTGCGGTGGTTCCGGGCGGTGCGCGCGGGTCACTCGGTCGTGCACCAATCCTCGGGCGCCGACACCTCGATGCCGAAGAACGACGGCAGATCCTCGCTGCCGCTGCACACCTGGGCCTTGAGATCATCGGCGGCATTGACCACCCGGTCCCGCTGCTGCCAGCAGAAGAACACCAGGACGGCGGCGATGACCAGGGTGATGATCTTGCCGATGATCTTCTTGATCACGATCGCCAGCAGAATCCCGAGGGCCGCGATGATGATCAGCGCCCACATGGCAAAGGTCTTGACGGTATCGAGGTCCACGAGGAGTCAATCTACCGGGCGCGCCCCCCGGCTACCAGGACCGGTCCAGGTCGGCGTGCTGCCGCACCCAGGTGTGCAT
>CAZIIX010000510.1:0-1711 GCA_964539345.1 uncultured Actinomycetes bacterium
ACTGACGAGGGCGCCGATGATGAGGGCGCCGGTAATTAGGACGCCGACGATGAGGGCGCCGGTAACGAGGGCGCCGATGACGAGGACGCCGACGACGAGCAGCGGTGCCAGGACGCGGCGGCTCAGCCGACGGGGCGCGCCAACCCCTCGATGATCTCCGCCCCGGGAAGCTCCGCCAGCGCCGCCCCATCGACGACGATCTTCGACCCGCGGACGCCCGAGCCGATCACCACGGGGCCGGCCGCCACCACGGCGCTGTCGATGAGCACCGGCCAGTCCGCCGGCAGACCGATCGGCGTGATCCCCCCGTACTCCATGCCGGTCCGCCCGGTCGCCTCGTCCATCGGCGCGAACGAGATCTTGCGGACGTCCATGCGCTTGCGCACCACCGTGTTGATGTCGGCGCGGGTGGTGGCCAGCACCAGCACCGCCGCCCACCGCTCCTCCCCCGCGCGCTTGCCGGCCGCGATCACGCAGTTCGCGCTGGCCTCCGGCGGCGAGGCGTAGCGCTCGCAGAACGCGGCGGTGTCGGCGAACGACGGGTCGATGGGCGTCGCCAGCACCGGGTGCCCGGCCAGGGCCGGACCGGCCGGCAGCTCCCGCAGCGCGGCCACGACCGGGGCGGCCAGCAGCTCGGGCCGGTCCAGGGCCGGTGCGAGATCGAGGTTTGACATCCACGCCGGGTGCTCGGAACTGATCGTCGTCATACATCTCACTGTCCCACGGTGGCGATCACCGCCGGTCAACGGGGACAATGGCACGGTGACGAGCACCATCGATGCCCCCGAGCGCGGCGCCGTGCGGCCGGATGACGCCGCCGCACCGGCCCTGCGGATCGGGCAATACCGGGTCTGGCCCCCGGTCGTGCTCGCCCCGATGGCGGGGATCACGAACCGCTCGTTCCGCCGGCTCTGCCGCGAATTCGGCGCCGGGCTCTACGTCTGCGAGATGACGACCACCCGCGCGCTGGCCGAGCGGAACCCCAAGACGTTGGAGATGATCCGGTTCGGGCCCGAGGAGCACCCGCGGTCGGTACAGCTCTACGGCATCGACCCAGCGGTCACCGCCCGCGCGGTCGGCATGATCGTCGACGAGGACCTGGCCGACCACATCGATCTGAACTTCGGCTGCCCGGTGCCCAAGGTGACGAAGAAGGGTGGCGGCGCGGCGTTGCCCTACAAGCGGCAGCTGTTCGGCGCGATCGTGTCGGCGGCGGTGCGCGCGGCCGACCCTGCCGGGGTGCCGGTGACCGTGAAGATGCGGGTGGGCATCGACGAGGAGCATCACACGTTCCTCGACGCCGGGCGCATCGCCGAGGACGCGGGGGTCGCCGCGGTGGCCCTGCACGCCCGCACCGCGATCCAGCACTACTCGGGGCAGGCGGACTGGTCCCACATCGCGCGACTGAAGGAGGCCGTCACCAGCATCCCGGTATTGGGCAACGGCGACATCTTCCGGGCCCGGGACGCATTGTCCATGATGAGCGCCACCGGGTGTGACGGTGTCGTCGTCGGCCGGGGATGCCAGGGGCGTCCATGGTTGTTCGCGGAGCTGGCGGCGGCGTTCGACGGCCGGCCGCTGCCCACGCCGCCGAACCTCGCGGGGGTGCGGACCATCCTGCAGCGCCACGCGGAGCTGCTCTGCGAGGAGATGGGACCGGAGCGCGGCATCCGGGACCTGCGCAAGCACATCGCCTGGTACTTCAAGGGTT
>CAZIIX010000511.1:0-1706 GCA_964539345.1 uncultured Actinomycetes bacterium
GCGACCGAGGAGAACAGGTCGTAGTTCTTCATGATCTCCTCGTCGGTCGGCATGCGGCATTCACCGAGCGCCACGGCGATGCCGAGCGCGGCCGTCCCGTTGGAGAGCTCCATCGACTTGAGGGTGTCGTCGGTCCAGACGGTCTTGCCGCGGTTGTGCGCGTCGCGGATGCTGTCCACCGTCAGCAGCGGCGTCTTGGTCTGCACGTAGTGCACGTCGGCGACGTCGGTGATCCCGGCCCGCTCCATGGCGATCTTCACGCCGGCGGCGACCTTCTCGACCATGGCGACGCGGCCGATGTCCTCCGGCAGCAGCTTCTCGCTCATGGCGAAACCCACTGCCAGGCGCGGCTCGTCGGTCTGCACGGCCTTGTCCGCCGGGACGGTGGCGAAGATGGTGGCATGCGGGGAGATGATCCCGTCGGTGCCGCCCGACCAGACGATCGGGATCTCCTTGACCTCGTCCATCGAGCGGGTCCCCTTGGACTGGATGACCTCGCGGAACGCCCGGTCGGCGATGATGCGGGTGTAGTCGTTGACGCCGCCGTTGCCCTCGGTCTTGCCGATGACGGCGATGACGCGGTCCGCCTCGAGGACGCCATCGTCGATGAGCTTCGCCAGCTCGGACGCATCCGAAACGTTGTGCAGCGGTACCTTTCGTACTTCAATCGCGTCGGGCATGTGGTGCTACTCCTTCTGTTCAGCGTGTTCAGCGCGTGGTGGTCAGGGTGCTGATGGGGTCGAGTCTGCCGGGGGTCGGGGGGTCGCCCCGGTCGCGGTCACGACGGTGCCGACCGTGCCGAGCGGCGAGGTGACGGCGGCGGCGAGCCGGTCCAGGCTGGTGATGACGGAGGCTCCGCCGCCCGCCTCGACGAAGCGGCAGGCCGAGTCGACCTTCGGGCCCATGGAACCGGCTCCGAAGTGTCCCGCGTCATGCCATTCGCGCATCTCGGCGAGGGACACATGGCCGAGCCGGCGTTCGTCGGGGGTGCCGTATCCGATCATGGCGGCCGGGACGTCGGTGGCGATGACGAGGGTGTCGGCGCCCAGATCGGGGGCGAGAATCGCTGCGGCACGGTCCTTGTCGATGACCGCCTCCACACCGACGAAGCCCGAGTCGCGTTGCACGACGGGGATGCCGCCGCCGCCCGAGCAGATGACGAGGTAGCCGAGGTCGACGAGTTGCCGGGCGGTGGGGGCGTCGAGGACGCGCACCGGGACCGGGGAGGGAACGACGCGCCGCCAGCCCTTCTCGCCGAAGTCGCGCCACTCCTGGCCGGCCTCGATCAGCGGCTGGGCCTCGTCATGGGAGCGGAACCGTCCGACCGGCTTGTCCGGGTCGGTGAAGGCGGGGTCGTCGGCGTCGACGAGCGTGCGGGTGACCAGGGTGGCGGTCGGCCGGTCGATACCGCGTTCGGCGAGCGCCCGGGCGAGGGCGTTCTGCAGCACGAAGCCGACGGTGCCCTGGGTGTTGGCGCCGCACCAGTCCAGCGAGACCGGGGGGACGATGCCGGCCGCGATCTCGTTCTTGACGAGCAGGTTGCCGACCTGGGGGCCGTTGCCGTGTGTGATCGCGACGTCGATGCCGGCGGCGACGAGGTCGGCGATGTGTCCGGCGGCCTCGCCGAGTGCGGAGATCTGGTCGCGTTCGGTGGCCGAGCCGTCCGGGGCCGACATGGCGTTGCCGCCGAGGGCGACGAGGACGCG
>CAZIIX010000512.1:0-1700 GCA_964539345.1 uncultured Actinomycetes bacterium
GGTGCAGCTGCTCGGCGGCGCGCTGATCGTGGCCGGGGTGGTGCTGGTACGGCTCAGCGAGCTGCGGAGAGCTCGGTGACATCGGCCAGCAGCTCGAAGCTCTTGATGCGGTCCGCCCGGTCGTAGATCTGGCAGGTGGCCATGATCTCGTCCGGCCGGGTGGCCGCGATGAGCGCGTCGAGCTGTCGGCGGGCGGTCTCCGGCGAGCCGAGCAGCTGGCCGGTCGCGCGTTCCCGGGCGAAGTCCTGCTCGGCCGGGGAGAACGCGTAGCGGGCAGCCTCGTCCGGATGCATCAGCGCCTGCGGGGCGCCGGTGCGCAGCCGGAGGAACGAGATGATGCCCGGTTTCGCCAGGTACGCGGCGCGCTCGTCCGTGTCCGCCAGCACCGCGTTCACCGCCACCATCACCCGTGGCGCCTCCAGGTACTGCGACGGTCGGAACTGGTCCCGGTACAGCGCGACCGCCGCCTCGGTGTTGCGGGAGGAGAAGTGGTGCGCGAAGGAGAACGGCAGGCCCAACGCGGCCGCCAGCTGCGCCGAGAAGCCACTGGACCCGAGCAGCCAGATCTGCGGAAGGTCGGTGCCGCGCGGGGTGGCGGGCAGGAACTGCGGATCGCCGGAGAGCATCCCGATCAGCGCCAGCAGCTCCTCGGGGAAATGCTCGGCGGACAGGCCCTCCATGGTGCGGCGCAGCGCCAGGGCGGTGCGCTGGTCGGTGCCCGGGGCCCGGCCGATGCCCAGGTCGATGCGGCCGGGGTGCAGCGACTCGAGCATGCCGAACTGCTCGGCGACGACCAGCGGCGGATGGTTGGGCAGCATGACACCGCCGGAGCCGACCCGGATGGTGCTGGTGGCGGCGGCGAGATGCGCGATGAGGACGGCCGGTGCGGAGCTGGCGATCGCCGGCATGGCGTGGTGTTCGGCCACCCAGAACCGGCGGTAGCCGAGCTGGTCGGCGCGCTGCGCCAGCGCGGTGGTGGCCGCCAGCGCATCGCTATGGTCGGCGTAGTCGGCGACGGGGGCGAGGTCGAGGATCGACAGGGCCGGCATGGGCGCAGGTGGCTCGGAAGGTTCGGGCATATCCGTGTGCAACGCCGGTGCCCGGTGCCGCCATTCCCTGCGGTCAGGCCCCTACGTCAGGCACACCGCGGGCAGCTCGAACCAGCGCAGCGCCTCGAAGTCCGCCGACACGAGCCCGGTGGACCCGGGCCCACCACCGTCGAGGTCGGGCTCGGCCGCGGCCGGCGGTTCGTCGTCGCGCTGGGCGAGCAGCGTCCGCGCCCGGGCGAGGTAGTCGGCGAACACCGAGTCGTCGGCGGTATCCCGGTGCCTCGGGTAGGTCATGGCTCCGTCATCGGCGTACCCCACCTGGTGCAGCCGCAGCGGGGGTTCGACCGGTCCCGACCGGTGCCGCCACAGGCCCGTCACCGGGTCGAACCGGTAGTCCGGCAACAGCTTCCAGCCGTCCTGGGCGATGACGCCGACCGCCTCGATGATGTAGTCGACCACGGCATCGGAGACGAAGTAGTTGAAGTTCACCCGCACCCAGCCCGGCTTGATCCCCTCGCACCCGCCGGTGATCTCCCGTTCGTAGCGATGCGATTCGACCAGGTCGATGCCCAGCAGGGTGTGCCCGTACGGGCCGGCGCAGGAGCAGCCGCCGCGGGCCTGGATGCCGAACAGGTCGTTGAGCAGCGCGAC
>CAZIIX010000513.1:0-1696 GCA_964539345.1 uncultured Actinomycetes bacterium
CGAGCACGGCCGTGGCGATCGCGATGCCCTTGGTGATGGCCTTGGTG
This sequence comes from uncultured Actinomycetes bacterium, assembly GCA_964539345.1. Lineage (GTDB taxonomy): Bacteria > Actinomycetota > Actinomycetes > Mycobacteriales > Nakamurellaceae > Nakamurella. The sequence continues at coordinate 48 of CAZIIX010000513.1, forward strand.
GTGTTGCCCACGGCGTCCAGGTCGGTCAGGATCTGCGCGCCCTCGTCGGAGACCTCGCCGGACATCTCCGCCACGCCCTGGGCGTTGTCGGAGACCGGCCCGAACGTGTCCATGGCGACGATGACGCCGACGGTGGTGAGCAGGCCGCAGCCGGCCAGCGCGACGGCGAACAACGAGACGAACAGCGAGCCGGACAGCAGGAACGCGCCGTAGACGGCCGCGCCGATGACGATGGCGGTGTAGACCGCCGACTCCAGGCCCAGCGAGATGCCGGACAGGATGACGGTGGCCGGGCCGGTGAGCGAGGTCGCCCCGACCTCCTGCGTCGGCTTCTTGTTGGTGTCGGTGAAGTAGCCGGTCAGCCACAGGATGATCGAGGCCAGCACGATGCCGATGATCACCGCGACGAACGCGATCACCGCCGGGTTGCCGTCACCCGAGACGCCCAGATCGGCGAAGCTGGTGGGCAGGTAGACGAACGCGGCGATCGCGCACAGCGCGGCCGAGATCACCGCCGAGATATAGAAGGAGCGGTTGATGGTGGTCAGGCCGCTCTCGCCGGCGCGGGCCCGGGTGATGTAGACGCCGATGATGGCGGTCAGCACGCCGATGGCCGGCACGATGAGCGGGAAGATCAGGCCCTTGCTGCCGAACGCGGCGCTGCCCAGGATCAGCGAGGCCACCAGCGTGACCGCGTAGGACTCGAACAGGTCGGCGGCCATGCCGGCGCAGTCGCCCACGTTGTCCCCGACGTTGTCGGCGATGGTGGCGGCATTGCGCGGGTCGTCCTCCGGGATGCCCTGCTCGACCTTGCCGACCAGGTCGGCGCCGACGTCCGCGGCCTTGGTGAAGATGCCGCCGCCGACACGCATGAACATGGCCAGCATGGCGGCGCCGAAGCCGAAGCCCTCGAGCACCTTGGGCGCCTGGCCGGTGTACACCAGCACCACGATCGCGGCACCGAGCAGGCCCAGGCCGGTGGTGGCCAGGCCGACCGTGCCGCCGGTGCGGAACGCGATCTGCATGGCCTTCTCGCGGCCCTCGGTGTTGGCGGCGGCGGCCACGCGCACGTTGGCGCGGGTGGACAGCCACATGCCGAGGTAGCCGATCAGCGCGGAGAACACGGCGCCGACCAGGAAGAAGATGGAGCGGCCGATGCGCTCGTTCCAGTCGTCCGCCGGTAGCGCGAACAGCAGCAGGAACACGATGACCACGAAGATGGACAGCGTGCGGAACTGGCGCCCGAGGTAGGCCGCGGCCCCCTCCTGCACCGCCCCGGAGATCTCCTGCATCTTCGGTGTTCCGGTGCCTGCGGCCAGCACGCCGGCGCGCAACACGAACGCGATGGCGATCGCGACGAGTGCCACAATGCCGACGATGACGACGATGGTCTTGTCGGCTCCGGACAACTCAACGGTGCCGCTGGTGACACTGGTCTGTGTGAGGAGGGCCGTTCCCGGCCCTGCTAGCAAGTGGGGCATCTGCTCCTGATCCTTCGCACGTAAGCATGTGGTCATCTACTGGTACCACTGCTGGTCGACACGCGTCACTTCGCCGATATCGCGGCGTGACCCGATTCACTCTAGGCCACCGCTCCGACGACGACATGTCATGGGTCGGCCCGCGTGGCGGGGAACGCGCAGGTGAGT
>CAZIIX010000514.1:0-1694 GCA_964539345.1 uncultured Actinomycetes bacterium
GACGGCAAGACCTACGGCGTCGGCATGGCCGTGATGGTGCTGTTCTCGAAGTCCCCCACCGACGCGACCGCGTTCGACAAAGCGGCCACCGTCACCGTCAACGGCTCCCCGGCCGACGGCACGTGGTTCTGGCAGCAGCCCAGCATCCCCGGATACACGATGGAGGCGCTGTATCGGGAGAAGGGCTTCTGGCCGGCGCATTCCGACATCCACGTCGACCTGCCGGTCAAGGGGCTGTCCGCCGGCGACGGACTGGTCTATGACGACGATCTGACCGCGGACTTCCACATCGGTGCCGAGCACATCTCGCACGTGAGCAACAAGAACCACCAGATGACGGTCACCAGCGACGGAAAGGTGGTGAAGAACTTCCCGGTGTCCCTGGGATCGGCCACCACGCCGACCTACGACGGCACGAAGATCGTCATGGCGAAGGGATCGGTCAATCCGAAGACCGGCAAGGCCCGCCCGGACGGGAAGGTCGAGATGAAGTCGGACCCCGGCGAGGCGGACCCGTACGACATCATGGTGCCGTGGTCGGTGCGCATCACCAACTCGGGCGAGTTCGTGCACGCGGCCAGTTGGAACACCGGCAACATCGGCAGCCGCAACACCTCACACGGCTGCACGAACCTCAACGTCGATGACGCCAAGTGGTTCTACCGGTTCAGCCAGATCGGTGACGTGGTCGAGTACCAGGACGCGAATCCGAAGGACCAGGTGCAGCCGTCCTGGGACGGCTGGGGCTGGTGGAACCTGTCCTGGGACGAGTGGCAGACCGGCGGCACGGTGCCGACCCAGTCCGCCTAGCGCCCGTCACGTGTGCGCGGCGCACCAGTTCACCACGTCGCCGATGATCTCCGCCCGGTTGGATTCGATGAAGATCTGGTGCCGCGCGCCCGGGTAGATCTGCACCTGCACATCGGTCAGCCCGGCGGTGCGGTAGCGCTGGGCCAACAACGCCACCAGCTGCCCGTCCCCGGAGAGCGGGTCGGCGCGACCGGACACCAGCAGGATCGGCAGCTCCGGCGGCAGGGTCCGGAGCACGTCGGGATCGGCCAGCCGGTCGGACCGGTGCATCAGCTGGATCAGCGTGCCCTCGGGCAGCTCGGTGCACACCAGTGGGTCCGCGACGTACTCGTCGACCATGGCCTCGTCACGGGAGAGCCACTCGAACCCCGTCCGCCATTCGAAGCCCGCGTTGTAGGCGGACGGCTGCGTCGGGATCGCGCCGCCGGCCAGCATGTTCGCCGCGAGCACGTCCACGGCCGCCGAGCCCGCCAGCACCACCCCGGCGTAGAGACGCGAGTGGTCGAGGATGACGTGCTGCGCGGCGTAGGACCCCATCGAGTGGCCGAGCAGGAAGACCGGCAGCCCCGGGTGCTCGGCGACCAGCTGCTCCCCCACGCCGGCCACGTCGGCGATGACGCCGCGGAACCCGACCGTGCCCATCTGGCCGCGCGGCGCGCCGGGCAGCACCGACGCCCCGTGACCGCGCTGATCCACGCCGAGGACCCGGAATCCAGCGCCGACGAACCCCTCCGCCAACTCGCGGTACCGCCGCGCATGCTCGGACACCCCGTGCACGATCTGCACGACGCCGCGGGGCGACTCGATCTCGGCGCCCCACAGGTAGGTCGTCAGGCGGGTGGCATCCGCCGGCGATGTGAACGACCCTTCACGCGGCTCCATGC
>CAZIIX010000515.1:0-1686 GCA_964539345.1 uncultured Actinomycetes bacterium
ACCACGTTGACTGCGTCATACAAGGTTGCCTCCGCGGCGACCCAGTCGTCGCATCCCTCCGTTCCGGGCTTGAGGACGGCCTTCTTGATCAGCTCCTCGTGCTTCGGGTTGTTGATGCCGGAGAAGTTGATGACGCCGCCATTCTCCGGCAGTGCCACCAGCGGACGCAGCAGCCGCGGGCTGTCCATGGTGAACGGATCCCAGGCGATGTCGAACGCGTGGTCCTCGAACAGCGCCTTGGAGAACGCCGGACCGTCGAAGCCCTGGATCGTGGCGCTGATCCCCGCGGACTCGAGCTGCTCGGCCATCAGCTCCACCGCATCGGCCATCGGCTGACCCCACTTGTTCGGGTAGATGATCTCCAGCGACAGCTCGGTGCCGTCCTCGCCGGCCAGCTTGCCGCTGCCGTTGGTGGTGTAGCCGGCCGCGGCGAACGACTTGGCGGCCGCGTCCGGGTCGTGCGTCGGCAGCCGGTCGCCGATCGGATCACCGGGGCAGGCCACCGGCTCCAGCGTGATCATGGACTTCGTCTTGTAGCCGCGACCATCGGTGATGACGGTGGACAGCTGGCTCAGGTCCAGCGACTGCACGATGCCGCGGCGCACGTCCTCCGACGCCGTCGGATACTCCTCGCGCTGGTTGAACCAGAACTCCCCCACCGGCTGCTCGGAGGTGCCCGACTCCACGCCCGAATCCAGCAGCCGGGTGACGTCCGGGCCGGACACGGTGGCGATGTTGAGCTCCTTGTTGAGCAGCATGTTCGCCGCGGTCGTCTCGTTCGACACCACGGTCAGCTCCACCCGGTCCGGCAGCGCCGCGGGATCGGCGCCCTCGATCGGGTTCCAGTCGTAGCCGTCCCGCTTGACCAGGACATACTTCGACCCCTGCACGACGCTGTCCAGCACGTACGGCCCGGTGCCGTCGGAATGATCGGCCAGGTAGGAGCGGTCGGCCAGGCCGGTGGCGCAGATGATCGGCACCCCGCCGACGCTCTGCAGCAGGAACGGGAACGGCTCACCGGTCGAGATGGTGATGTCCCGGCCGTCGACCTCCACCTGCGCATCCGGCGGCACGGTCAGCCCCTTCCACGGGGAGGTGCTGTCCTCCGCGAGGATCTGCCGGTAGTTCTCCGCCACGTCGTCGGGCGTGAGCTCGCTGCCGTCCGAGCACGTCACGCCGTCCCGCAGGGTGAACGTGACCGAGGTCGGCGACTCCTCCCACTCCGAGGCGAGCCAGGGCACGACGTCGCCCTCGTCGCTCTCGAAGATCAGCCGGTCGTAGGTGAAGTTCTTGAACTGGGTGAGGTCGTTGCTGGTGGCCGACACCGGGTCCAGGTTGCCGATATCGTCCTGGATCGCCATCAGGACGGTGGTGGCGCCGGCGCTTGGTGAGCCGGTGTTCGTGTTCGCCGCGTCCGAACCGGCCGGGCTCGACGAATCCGTCGACGAACCGCTGCTGCATCCGGCCAGCGCCAGCGACACCATCGCCGCTATCGCCACGCCGGTCGCCCATCGCTGTGCGTGCATTCAATTCTCCTCGCTTGTCGCTTCAACTGATGAGATGTCGTTGTCAGGTGCGGGTGAGAAAGACTCGACCGTGCTAGAACGCTTCGACCTCCGTCCGGGTGAGGGCGCGGTCGGGCGCCGCGGACGGGAGGGATACCCAGGTGGACGAGCCGGCGCCCAC
>CAZIIX010000516.1:0-1675 GCA_964539345.1 uncultured Actinomycetes bacterium
TCGCGGGTTTGCGCCGCGAGTGCTGTCTGCCTTGGCATGAGCAGCACTCGCCGAAACCGTTGAGCACTTCCCTGACGACCGTGCCGCCATCTCCATTCCGAGGCAGCACTCACCCACAGCGCAAGAACCAGCGTACCATTACCGCGCTCGTGCAGACCACGCCGCGGCGGCCACCGGATCGGCGCCCCGGTGGACCACGCCGACCACGCCGCGGACGGGTGCCCGCCGCTGTGCCAGAGTGAGGGACACGGCGATCACACCCCGGGAGGCTCGATGAATCGGACAGCGGTAGTCACGGGCGCCAGCTCGGGCATCGGCGCGGCGACCGTCCGGCGGCTCCGTCGGGACGGCTGGGACGTCATCGGCGTCGCCCGCCGCACCGAGCGGCTCGACGCGCTGGCCGCGGAGACCGGCGCCGACGTCGTCACCGCCGATCTGACCGTGACCGAGGACATCGACCGGCTGCGCGACCACATCGGGCAGCGCGGGCCGGTGCACGCCCTGGTCAACGTCGCCGGCGGCGCGATCGGCCGCGAGTCCGTGGTCGAGTCGTCGACCGAGGACTGGCGCCGGATGTTCGAGATCAACGTGCTGGCCACCAAGCAGGTCACCGCGGCGCTCCTGCCCCTGTTGCGTGCCGCGAGCGGCGGTGGGCGGTCGGCGAGCATCGTCACCGTCACCTCCACCGCCGGACACGGCGTCTACGAGGGCGGCGGCGGGTACAACGCCGCGAAGTTCGCCGAGCGGGCATTGAGCGAGGTGCTCCGGCTGGAGCTCAACGGCGAACCGATCCGCGTCATCGAGATCGCCCCCGGCATGGTGCACACCGAGGAGTTCTCCCTCGTCCGGTTCCGCGGCGACGCGGCCAAGGCGGAGGCCGTCTATGACGACGTCCCGAACCCGCTCACGGCGGACGACATCGCCGACGCGATCGTCTACACGCTGAACGCCCCGGACCATGTGAACATCGATCGGTTGGTCATTCGGCCGGTCGCGCAGGCCGCGGACCACAAGGTCGCCAAGGGCGAGCTGCGTCCGCGCGGGTAGCGCGCGGCGGGATGACGCGGCCGACGGCGGCCGGTCCCGTTGCGGCCCGCGGATGTCGCGGGGCTGGATGACGCGCGGCGCGGCGACGATCGCCTACCGTGGCAGAGTGACGATTCTGATCGACCCCCCGCGCTGGCCGGCGCACGGCACCGTGTTCTCCCACCTGGTCAGCGACACCAGCCTGGCGGAACTGCACGCGTTCGCGGCCGCCAACGACATCCCACGGCGGGCCTTCGATCGGGACCACTACGACGTCCCCGCGGCCCGCTACGCGGGACTGGTGGCCTCCGGAGCGCACGAGGTACCGGTGCGGGTGCTCCTCGGCCGGATCATCGAGGCGGGTCTGCGTCGGCGCGGTCCGCGCCCCGCGGGCGGCGGCGCACGATGACCGACGAGACCCTCGGCCCGACCAGACCGCGGATGATCGACGCCGATCAGCCCACCTCGGTCGCCGCGAACGTTCGCTGGTGGGACGCGGACGCGGATGCCTACCACGCCGAGCACGCCGAGTTCCTCGGCGACGCGGACCTGGTGTGGTGCCCGGAGAACCTGCGGGAGGACGACGCGCGGCTGCTCGGTGAGGTGCGTGGCGCGGCCGTGCTCGAGGTCGGCTGCGGATCGGCGCCCT
>CAZIIX010000517.1:0-1672 GCA_964539345.1 uncultured Actinomycetes bacterium
GCGAAGAACAGCAGCGCCGGCACCATCGACAGCGAGGTGAACGCCAGCACCATGGCCGTGTCGCTGGACCACTGCGAGGAGAACTGCTGCACCCCCAGCGGCAGGGTGAAGTTCGTCTGCCGGTTCAGGAAGAACAGCGGCAGCAGATAGGCGTTCCAGCTGGCCACGAACGCCAGGATGCCGGTGGTCAGCACGCCGGGCAGGGACAGCGGGATGACCATCCGGAAGAAGAACGACAACCGGCTGCACCCGTCCACCGTGGCCGCCTCTTCGAGCTCCAGCGGGATCGCCCGGAGGAACGGCACCAGGATGATGATCGTCACCGGCAGCGCGAACGCGATCTGCGCGATGATCACCCCGAACAGCGAATCCAGCAGCCCGAGGTCCTTGATCAGCAGGTACAGCGGGGTGATGGCCGCCGCCACCGGGAACATCAGCCCGGACGCGAACAGCGCGTAGAGGAATCCGCGGCCGACGAAGTGGTAGCGGGCCAGCACGTACGAGGCCATCACGCCGAGCGCGACGACGCCGACGGTCGTGCCCACTGCCACCACCGCAGAGTTGGTGAACTGCAGCCAGAACGTGTCCTGGGTGATGACGGTGAGATAGTTCTGCCACCGCCACGGCGAGGGCAGACCGGCCGGGCTGACGGTGATCTGCGCGTTCGAGCGGAAACCGCCGAGGATGATGTAGACGACCGGGGCCAGCGACGCGACGATGGCCACCAGCGCGACCAGGTATGTGGTCGGGCTGCCCCAGGGAAGCGACTCCCGGCGGTGCCGATGGTCAGGCGCCGGGTCGAGGTCCGGCTCGGCGGCAGCGGGGCGCAGCGTCGTGGCCACCGTCATACCTCCTTCGCCGCGGCAGTATCGCGATGCAGCACCAGTCGCTGGTAGGTCAGGGCGACGATGAGCGAGATGACGAACAGCACCACGGCGATCGCGCTACCCATGCCGTACTGCCCCGCGTCACGCCCGTAGCGCACCATGTAGGTGGCCATCGTGGACACGCCGGCGACCGCATCGACCTTGCGCCAGATGATGTACACCAGGTCGAACAGTTGCAGCGAGCCGATGATCGACAGGAACGCCCAGATGCGGATCGTCGGCCCGAGCAGCGGCAGCGTGATCCGGCGCTGCATCTGCCAGTAGCTCGCGCCGTCGACGGCCGCCGCCTCGTACAGCTCGGTCGGGATGTTCTGCATGCCCGCCATGAACAGGATGATCGCGAACCCGAGGTACTTCCAGGTCAGGATCAGCATCAGCACCCAGATGGCCAGGGACGGGTTGGACAGCCAGTCCTGGGACAGCGCGGACAGCCCCAGCTTGCCGAGCAGGTCGTTCGCCGCGCCGTGCGTGGCGAAGATCAGGCTCCATCCGATCCCGGCGATCACCTCGGCGACCACCCACGGCACGAACAGCAGTACCCGGATCACCGAGCGGCCCTTGATGCGCCGGTTCATCAGCAGCGCGACCAGCACCGCCAGCGGGCCCTGGATGGCCAGCGAGAGGACGACGATGACGGCGTTGTGCGTGACGGCGGCATGGAACTTCGGGTTGGTCAGGATCGTGACGTAGTTGTCCAGGCCGACGAAGTTCGTCGGGTCGCCGAATCCGTTCCACTTGTAGAAGCCGTAGTAGGCGGCGAGTGCGACCGGGGCGATGACGAAGGT
>CAZIIX010000518.1:0-1661 GCA_964539345.1 uncultured Actinomycetes bacterium
TACAGCCCGGTGAAAGTTGGCTTAAAGTGCGCTGAAATGCGCGGGGTCGCGGACGGGCGCGGGGTCGCGGCCGTCGAGCGCTACGGGGCCTTCTCGAAGCTGCTGGGGACTGGGTAGTACTGCTCGCAGAATTCGCGGATCACGTCGCGTTGGCGTCGCAGCGCGTCGCCGAACCGCTACAGCTCCTTGTTGGCGCGCTGCAGGTCTTCCTCGAAGTCGATCTCCATGGCGAACAGCTCGGTGATGTCCACCGGGACGACCTGCATGCCGTCCCGCTCGATGGCCAGCTCCAGTCCGCGTTCGAAGTAGTCCTGGTCGTCGACCTCGTCGAGCCGGGCGATCAGCGCGTCCTTGTCGGCGGCCGCGACATAGTTGATGCCGACCGCCTCGCCGGCGGCGTCCTCGACCGGGATCGTCTTGGCGAGCTGCACGATGGTCCCGCCGTCGCCGACCGTGTACTTGACCTCCTCCTTGCCGACCGAGGAGGTGTTGACGCACACGAAGGACTGGCCGCGCTCGATCAGCGGCTTCACCTGGTGGAAGACCTCGGGCTGGAACACGACATCCCCGTTCATCCACAGCACGCCGCGAGATCCCGTGCAGCGCAACGCCTTCACCAGGCTCTTGGAGGTGTTCGTCTGGTCGTAGGCCTCGTTGTAGGCGAACGAGACATCCGGCGCGGCCTCCATGATCTGCTCCATCTTGAAGCCGACCACGATGAGGATCTCGGTCCGTTCGCCGAACACGGCGCGCACGTTGCCGAGCTGTTGGCCGAGAATGGTGCTGCCGTTCTTCAGTCGGGTCAGCGACTTGGGATGCGGGCGGCCGAGCCGGGTGCCCATGCCCGCTGCCAGGATCACCACCTGAACCTCGTCATGCATGATGCGTGCCCTCCATCTCGTCGTGCGGTCTGGCGTGGAACTGCGTGGGGCGGCCGTGTCTGCCCGCTCGGACGTCGGTGAGGCGTTGTTGCTCGGCGTCGCGGAGCTCGATGAGGTGGTCGATGGTGGTGAGGAAGCGTTCGGTTGCTGCCCCGGGGGTGACGTCGCCCAGATAGTACTCGACCAGTTCACGACGGGCCGGTGCCAGTGGATCGTCGATGACGTGGTCGCGCAGCCGACGCGCGGTGCCCGGGATGGCGCCGGCCTCGATGCGTGGGGCCACCTCCGTCAACGGCGAGGTGGCGACGAGTGCTTCGGTGCGGGCCGACTGGGTGAGCGCCAGTGGGCGGTCGATCGGGAGCCACTCCACCGCCACGCTGGAGATGTCGCAGACCAGCAGGTCGGCGTCCGCGAACGACTGGCCCAGGGGGATGCCGCTGTCGACCCGGTGCGCCGCTCCGTGCTCTGCGGCGCGAGCGAGCCGTCCCCGGATCGCACGGTCCGCAACTCCGTACCCGGCGCCGTCGCGCACCCCGGTCAACGGGTGCGGCCGGTAGATCACGGTCCAGCCGTCGGACAGGAAATCGTCCACGAGGGCCAGCCCGTGGGTGTCGACGGACCCGTAGGCGGCCGAGGGTTGGGCGCCCTCCCAGGTGGGCGCATAGAGCACGGTGGGTCTGCCGGGATCTGCCTGCGGTCGCCGGCCCGGCGGGCACACCGCGAGCTGCTCGTCGAGCTGCGGCCGGCCGATGGTGATGCAACGTGTCTCGGCATCGAAGA
>CAZIIX010000519.1:0-1658 GCA_964539345.1 uncultured Actinomycetes bacterium
CGCAGAACGGTTCGCTGGAGCAGGCGTTCATGCAGCTCACCGGCCAGGCGGCGGAATTCTCCTCGCACTGGGATGGGTCGGTCCCGGCCGGCGGAGCTCCGGTGGCCGGCCCTGGCGCGGCTCCGGGTGGCCCGGGCGCGGCTCCCGGTGCGGCCGGTGGTCCTGGTGCGGCCGGTGCGGCTCCCGGTGCGGCCGGCGCCCCGCCTCCCGGATCGATCCCCGCACCCGGCACGTACCCCGGCGGCAACTCCGCGACCATGGCCCCCGCGCCGGAAGGGAAGTGAGCACCATGACGCTGCTCTCCGTGGAGCGCATGAAGCTCTTCTCCACCCGTTCCCCGTACTGGTGCCTGGGCGCGATCCTCGCCGCCGCACTGTTCTTCGCGATCCTGATGGGCACGATCACCGTGGACGGCGAACAGTTCGCCACGGTGTCCACGTCCCAGACCGGCATCCAGCTGGGCATGACGATCTTCATGGTCATGGCGATCCTGGCGATGACGACCGAATACCGGTTCGGCACCATCCGCGCGTCGTTCCTGGCCACCCCGCGCCGGGAGAAGGTGCTGGTGGCCAAGACCATCACCCTGATGATCGTCGGCATCGTCACCGCCCTGGTCTGCTCGTTCGCCGCGTTCTACCTGACGAAGCTGCTGGCCAGCTCCCCGAAGGCCCCGATGGTGCTCGAGTCCAGCAGCGACTGGCGGTACGTGCTCGGCAACGCGGCGCTGTTCCCGATCTCGGCCGTGCTGGCGATCGCCCTGGGCACGTTGATCCGGCAGTCCGCCGGCGCGATCACGATCCTGCTGGTCTGGTCGATGCTGATCGAGGGCCTCGTCGTCGTCATCCCCAACGTGGGTCCGAAGATCGGCCCGTGGCTGCCGTTCTCCGCCGGTGGAGCGTTCGTCAATGACCCGACGGCGTTCGACGGTTCTCCCGTGACGGGGTCCGGGCCGACGCCCGTCGAGGGGCTGCTGGTGTTCGCCGGGTACGCCGTCGTGCTGTGGATCATCGCTCTCGTGGTGATGAAGCGCCGCGACGCATGACCGGGCCCGACCCGGGGCCGGCCGAGCACGCGGGGATCGAGACGCCGCCCGGCTCGGATCGTGACTCGGGTGACGTGGTGGCAGATGGCACGGCAGCAGGTGACCCGGCGGTGGCGCCGGTGGCGAACCGGCGGCCGATCGTCAGCTTCGCGCCTCGCGGCGGTCGGCTCAACGATGTGCAGCGCCGCGCGTGGGACGCCTATGCCGACCGGTGGCTGATCGAGCGCGCCACGCTCGGCCCGATCCCTGACGCGCCCATGACGGAGGTCGCGGCGTCCGGCGCGGATCTCGAGCGCGCGCACACGAATCCGGGCATCGACCAGCAGGCGCTGTTCGGCCGCGAGGCACCGCTGGTCATCGAGATCGGGCCCGGCATGGGCGATGCGACCGCAGCGATGGCGGCGGCCCGCCCGGACATCAACCTGCTGGCCATCGAGGTGTACAAACCCGGTGTGGCGCAAACATTCTCACACCTGGCGCGCGCCCGGGTGGACAACGTGCGGGTGCTGCGCGCCGACGCCGCCGAGGTGCTCCGGAACCTCGTCATACCCGGATCGCTGGCCGAGGTGTGGCTGTTCTTCCCGGATCCGTGGCCCAAGCGCAAGCATCACAA
>CAZIIX010000520.1:0-1657 GCA_964539345.1 uncultured Actinomycetes bacterium
GGCAGCGCGAGGTGCTGGTGCTGCGCTACTACGGGGGGCTGTCGGAGGCGGAGATCGCGGATGCCACCGGGCTCGCCAAGGGCACGGTGAAGTCCACCGCCTCGCGCGCGATCGCCAAGTTGACCGAGGCGATGCAGTCGCACGGCCAGGGATGACGGAGTTCTCGGTGGACGCGCCGCCTAACGAGCCGGGCCCCGACCCGCGGCGGCATCAGGCCCCGCATGACGACTGGGCCGCGCCGTCGCCCGACTCCCCGCAGGCCGGACCGGATCCCGAATCCGTGCTATCGCAGGCGCTCCGGGCGCTCGCCGGTGGGGAGCGCGACCTGCCCCGCGACGACCGCGCCGGCGGCGAGTCGGACGGCGCCGGGGGCGGTGGTTCCGGGACGGATCGGGGCGAACCATCGGCGTCGCCCGTCGGCGCCCCGCCGGGGAGCGGTGGCTCGTCGGCACGCGGCACGGCCACGGGAACTGCCGGCGCGGGCGCGTCGGCGTCGATGGGCGCCGCGGGCGTCGGGAGCGGCCTGACGGTCGCGCAGATCCTGCTGATCGCCGCGATCATCGGCATGATCGTCGGGATCGCCGCGGGCCTGACCTTCGTGATCGTGCACTGAGCACGCCGGCGCGGCTGCATCGTCGAAGCGCCGGGCCCCTATGCCCCGACACCGCCCGCGCCGGAGTGGCTACTCCATGGAGAACATCGACCCCGGGTTGAACAGCCCCTCCGGGTCCAGCGCCGCCTTGATCGCGCGGTGCACCGCCAGCGAGACCGGACCGATCTCGGCGGCCAGGTGCGTCTGCTTCATACGGCCGACCCCGTGCTCGCCGGTGATGGTGCCTCCCAGCGCGCGGCCGGCGTCCAGCACCCGGTCGTACGCCTCCTGGGCTCGCTCGCGCGCGGCCGGATCGGCGGCGTCGTAGACCATCGTCGGGTGCATGTTGCCGTCCCCGGCGTGCCCGACCACCGCGATGGTGATGCCGGTGTCGGCGGCGATGTCCTCGCAGGCGCGGATCAGCTCGGCGATCGCGGTGCGCGGCACGCACACGTCGTCGGTGAGCCAGGTTCCCAGCACCTCCAGTGAGGTCAGCACGTCCCGTCGTGCCTGCAGCAGCATCTGACCCTCGGCGAGATCCGTGGTGACGTAGCAGAATCCGGCGCCGGCGGACTCGCAGCACGCCTGCAGGCGCTGCATCTCGGCCAGGCCCGGCTCGCCGCCGAGGTCGGACTGGCCGATCAGGATGGCCGCCGGGGTCTCCCCGTCGCCGAGCACTGTCGCCCCGGTGTGCGACTCCACGGCGCGGATCGATGCCGCGTCCATGATCTCCAGCAGCGACGGCACCAGCCCGTCCGCCACCGCCCTGGTCACCGCGTCCCCGGCAGCCTCGATCTTGTCGAACGCGGCGACCATCGTCACCGGCACCTGCGGCTTCGGGCGCAGCGCCAGCGTCGCCTCGGTGATGATGCCCAGCGTGCCCTCCGAGCCGACGATCAACTTCGTCAGGTCGTATCCCGCAACGCCTTTCACCGTGCGCCGCCCCGTCCGCAGCACCTCGCCGGAGGCCAGCACCACCTCCAGCCCGAGCACCGCGTCCGTGGTGACGCCGTACTTGACGCAGCACAGCCCGCCGGCGTTCGTGGACAGGTTCCCGCCGATGGA
>CAZIIX010000521.1:0-1653 GCA_964539345.1 uncultured Actinomycetes bacterium
TGGAGGCCACCGGCGCCGAGGCGCTCGACCTGGTCATCGCCGAGGCGCACGACCCGGCGCTCGACCACCCGTTCAAGGGGAACATGGACGTCGTGGCGCTGGACGAGCTGCTGACCGCCCGCGGCGCCGATGTGCCGGTGGTGTTCATGACAGTGACCAACAATTCCGGTGGCGGGCAACCGGTCTCGCTGGAGAACCTGCGCGCGGTGCGGGAGGTGTGCGACCGGCACGGCAAGATGCTGTTCCTGGACGCCTGCCGGTTCGCGGAGAACGCCTGGTTCATCCGGGAGCGCGAGAACGGCTACGGCGAGGTCGATGTCGCCGATATCGTGCGCGAGATGGCCGGACTCGCCGACGGTATGACGATGTCCGCGAAGAAGGACCCGCTCGGCAATATCGGCGGATGGCTGGCGCTCGACGACGAGGGCCTCGCGCAGCAGTGCCGCAACGTGGTGATCCTCACCGAGGGGTTCCCCACCTATGGCGGGCTGGCCGGTCGCGACCTGGAGGCGCTCGCGCAGGGACTGGCGGAGGTGGTCCAGCACGACTACCTGCGGTACCGCATCGGATCCACGGCGTACCTGGGGGAGGCGCTCACCGCCCGCGGGATCCCGGTGCTGCGCCCCTACGGCGGGCACGCGATCTACCTGGACGCGCGTGCCTGGCTGACCCATCTCGACCCGTTGCACTATCCGGGCCAGTCGGTGGCCGTCGCGCTGTACGAGCTCGGCGGGATCCGCTCCTGCGAGATCGGCACGGTGATGTTCGGCCGCCATCCGGACGGATCGGAGACGCCCGCCGCATTGGATCTGGTCCGATTGGCCATCCCGCGGCGGACCTACACGCAGAGCCACATGGACTACGTCATCGAGGTGTGCGAGAAGGTGGCCGAACGCGCGGCGACGCTGCCCGGCTACCGCATCGTGGACGAGCCGCCGGCGCTGCGCCACTTCACCGCGCGCTTCGCGCCGCTGTGACGGCGCCGGATAGGGCACCATGGGGACAGCGGACGACGACCGCGCGGCGAGGCCGCATCACGGAAGGCCGCACCACCGAGACGGGGACTGGGAAAGGACGGAGCAATGGCTGCGAACGATCAGCTCATCGACGGCCTGATGGACCCTGTGACGTGCGAGCGGGCCCAGTTGAGCATGGAGGAGGCGGCGCCGCAGTTGGTGCGCGACGTCATGCTGACCACCCCGAAGACGCTGGCGGGCAACGCGACCCTGGCCGACGCGCGGCGCTTCTTCGAGAACCCGAAGCTGGTCACCGCGGTGCTGCTGGACGGTGCCAGGTTCGCCGGCATCCTCAACCGGGGTGACCTGCCCGCGCTGGTGCCGGAGAGCGCACCGGTGCGCGGCTATGCGCGGCGGCAGGTGCCGACGATCACCCCGGACCGGCCGACCGCCGAGGCCATCGACATCCTGGACGCGACCCGATCCGCCCGGCTGGTGGTCCTCGAGCAGGACGGTACGACGTTCGCCGGGCTGCTGTGCCTGGATCTGCAGCGCGCCGGATTCTGCCGCGGCTGAGCACTGAGCACCCCCGACACTGCGCGTCGCCGCGCCCCGGCTGCGCCGCAGCGCGCCAAGGGCGTTCGCCGGCGAAAACGAACTCGGCCACTGCCATGTGGCTAACAAGGCAGTGGCCGAG
>CAZIIX010000522.1:0-1649 GCA_964539345.1 uncultured Actinomycetes bacterium
ATCGGCGCCGCACCACTCACGCTGGCGGAAACCGCGACGCGAGCAGCTCGCGCACCGCCGCGACATCGACTCCCCCATCGGCCACGCCTCGGAGTTGCTTGACCAGCCGCTTCGGCCATAGCACCGCCACACCGCGCGTGCTGAATGCGCCGCCGATCAGCGGCCAGTCGGCGTCGATGAAGCAGAGCGCGCCGTGCACCGGCACGAGTTCGTCGGCCTCCGCAGCATCCCCGGCCCCCGGAACGCGGTCAACCGCCGCCCCCAAGACCCCGCGCACCAAGGCGACCTGCTTGAGCACCCCGTCGACCAACTTGGTGCAGTCACGCCGCCCCACGACCAGCCGCTCGACCCGCGGCCGCAGAAACCCTCCGTCGACGCGCAGCATGGGCCGGCCCCGGTAGCGCTTGGCATCGATCACCCAGATCCCGGCACGCGTGATGACGATGTGGTCGATGTTGGCCCGCGTTCCCGGGATGCGCCGGTCGTGCAGCACGGCAACATGGTCGGAGGCCAGCGTGTCGAGGCCTGCCCCGATGCGCTCGTCACCCGCCGCGCCGGTCGCCCACGCCCGGGTGCTCTGCTTCTCGTCCGCAAGGGCGACCGCGATCCCACCGAACCTGCCCCACTTCTGGCGCAGCCGCTGCTCATCCTTGGCCTTGCGCCGTTCGTATTCCCGACGCGCGGACGCCCCGGCAACTCCAGGCTGGTATGACGAAGGTTCTGGCGCAACACGTTTCGCCGTCGGAGAGCCCGCATCAGTCATCGATGACGGAAGGGTCGGGAAAGCGGTGGTTGGTGACGCACTGATCGCTGACGGACCAGTCGATGACGATGTCGGTGGCGTGGAGCGCTCCGCGGTCGTCGGTGCTTCATCTGCTGCGCTGGCAACGACACCGTCGTCGCCTCCGACACCGCAGTCGACGCAGCGCACGGTCTTGGTCGCGGGCTCGTAGATCGCGTCGGCGCGTGCCGCGAGCGCAGCTCCACAGATCCGGCACTTCCCGGCATAACGGAGCCTCATCCGGCGGCCGAGTGCCGCAGGCATCGCAGCCGGCGCAGGATCGCCCACCGGGACCGAATCACGAGGTGGCGCCGCTGCACGATCCGGTGCCGCATCGGCATCGCCAGACCCGGACCGTTCGCAGGGTCCCAGGTCGGTCATCGCACCATCCTCACGCCCGCCCCCGCTGCTATGAGCACCCAGTTCGTAGCAAGGACATCGGCGTGCGCGAACCCGAAGTTGAGTGGTCGCCGGTACCGGATGGCCGGCACACCCAACGGTTAATCCGTCAGCGCTGCAGAAGTTCTTCGTGCACCACTCGCCGGGCGATGGCTTCGACATCGGCGGCCGACAAATTCATCGGCTGCTGGGCAGCCGCACGACGCAGTAGTTGCCGTACGAGAGCCGAGACCGGAATGCCTTCCTGGGCGGCGCGCTCGCGAAGGTACTCGTCGAGCTGCCGATCAATGCGTAGGTGCATCGGCACGTCTAGTGATCCGCGGCGCTCGGCAACTTCGGCTTCGGTCGCCTCGGCCTCTTCGTCGGCGACCTCTGCCAGGATTGCTTCGTGCCGCATCCTTCGAGCCTGGCGCTCCGAATTGATGGAACTAGTCATCGGGATTGCTCCTTGGGCCACGGACGATGCGAA
>CAZIIX010000523.1:0-1647 GCA_964539345.1 uncultured Actinomycetes bacterium
TGCTCTCCGATCCTGCGGCAGGCGATGATCCTGCGACGCTGCTCCGATCGGAATCCGCTCGCGAGAGCTCCGCCGACCGTCCCTGCTCGGCCGACTGTCGATGCTCCTGTGCGGACGTCGCACGCCGCGCGGCCTCGGACGTCTGCGAGGCGTGCTGCCGGGTCGTCGCTGCCGGCGCCTGGGTCGACCGGGGCGGCTGTGCCTTCGACGGGGACTTCTGCTGCTTCTTCTGAGGCTTCTGCTGCTTCTGCTGGGACTGCCGCTGTTGCGCGGCCGGCGCCTGGACCGCCGACGTGGCCGGGATCAGCGAGATGGTGATGTCACCGTCGGTCGTCACCGAGATCTCGTCCGCCGGCGTGGTGGCCGCGACGTCAGCATCGTCGCGGCCGCCATCGCCCGCCTCGGGCGGGGCCTGGTGGGCGGTGACCGCCGGGAGCACCGATACCCAGTGCCCCTGCGACCCGCCCGGGCCGACCTCCATCGCCGAGGCTCCCCCTGCGCCAGTACTCATGGACAATGCGATCAGCGCCACGCACCCGACGACGGCCGCCAGCAGCCGCCCACGGCGCGGCGACCGCGTCAGTTGATTTCCGGTCTGAGCCGGACCCCCCATGCTCATGGCGTCTATTGTTGCGTACTAACCGCGACATTCATTCTGTCATTCGAGTGAACCGCCCGCCCCTAACGGGTGGTTTACCGCCTATTCCTACGATGCGTAATCGACCGTGACGGTCCGCACTCGTCGCAATGCGCGACGGCTCCACCGTCCCGCGGCCCAGCGCCCGGTACCCGCGACCGCCGGAGCGACCGGCACCGTCGCCGGAGCGCCCCGCCCCCGCGCCGGAGCGCCGCTCCGCGCACCACCACGCCCAGCTACGATGCCTGACGTGACTATCCGACCCATCGTGATCTGTGGCGAACCGGTGCTGCACCGGCCGACCGAGCAGGTCACCGTGTTCGATGACGAGCTGGCACAGTTCGTGGACGACCTGTTCGAGACGAACACCGCCGCACACGGCGCCGGGCTGGCCGCGACCCAGGTCGGCGACAACCGCGCGGTGTTCGTCTACGACTGCCCGGACGACGAGGGCGTGCGGCACCGCGGCTACGTCGTCAACCCCGTCATCGAGACCTCGGAGATCCCGGAGACCATGCCGGACGAGGACGACGACCTGGAGGGATGCCTGTCCGTGCCTGGGGAGAATTACCCCACCGGGCGCGCATCCTGGGCCAAGGTGACGGGCGTCGACATTCACGGCGAGCCAATCGAAGTCGAAGGAACAGGATTTTTCGCGCGCTGCCTGCAGCACGAAACCGACCATCTGGCCGGGCATCTCTACCTCGACCGGCTCATCGGACGGTACGCGCGCGCCGCCAAGCGCATGGTCCGCGACCGCGGCTTCGGCGTCCCCGGCCTGACCTGGATGCCCGGCACCGATCCAGACCCGTTCGGCCACTAGCAGTTTCGCCGACGCCGGATCCGCCGGTGAGAGCTGGGCCACTGCATCGCCCCCCCGACACTGGCTAGTGTGGAGGAGTGACCCCCAGCAGCCCGACCCCGCAGCGCGCTTCCCTCGTCACGGTTGCCAACCGGCTGCCCTTCGACATCGAGCGCCATCCGGACGGAACGACCACCGCCCGGCAGGC
>CAZIIX010000524.1:0-1642 GCA_964539345.1 uncultured Actinomycetes bacterium
GTACGACCAGGGCGGCACATTCCCGGGCGATCCATCCCGCATTGACCCTGCGGGCAGGCTAGCCTGGTACGAGGTCACCACCGAACGAGCGCAGACAGGCGGAGAGTAACAAAGTGTCGTCAGCGACAGTGCCGGAATTCGGACCCAACGACTGGTTCGTCGAGGAGAAGTACCAGCAGTTCTTGGCCGATCCGGCCAGTGTCGACGCCAGTTGGCGCCAATACTTCTCGGACCTGGGCAACAACCACCATGTGTCGGACGCCGGCGCGGGCGCGGCGGCCCCGGCTCGCGCCGCGCAGGCCACCGCCACCCAGGCCCCACCCGCGGCGGCGCGCCAGGCACCGGCCGCGACCACCACGCGGCCCACGGCCACGCCGCCCACCCCATCGGCTCCGTCCGCACCGTCGGCCCAGTCCGCCCCTTCGGCTTCCGCCGGTTCGGCACCCGCCGAGGCCACCGAGTCAGCACCGCGTCCGTCGACCACGGTGCGCCCGGCCGACGTGGAATCCGGCACTGCGGAGGACGCCGCCGACGCCACGCCGGACACCCGCAAGCCGCTGCGCGGCGCCGCCGCCGCGGTCGTGCGCAACATGCAGGCCTCGCTGGAGGTCCCGACCGCCACCTCGGTGCGCGCGGTCCCCGCCAAGCTGCTGGCCGACAACCGCATCGTCATCAACAACTTCCTGCGCCGGCACCGCCGCGGCAAGATCTCCTTCACCCATCTGATCGGCTACGCGATGGTCCGCGCGATCGCCGACTTCCCGAACATGAACCGGCATTTCGAGCTGGTCGACGGCAAGCCGCAGGTCGTCACGCCCGCACACGTGAACCTGGGCCTGGCCATCGACCTGCCGGGCAAGAACGGGAACCGGTCGTTGGTGGTGGTGCCGATCAAGGCCACCGAGGACATGGACTTCATCGGCTTCTGGCAGGCCTACGAGGCGGTCGTCGCCAAGACCCGCGACGGCAAGCTGACCCCGGAGGACTACGCCGGCACCACGATCTCGCTCACCAACCCGGGCGGCATCGGGACCGTGCACTCCGTGCCGCGGCTGATGTCCGGGCAGGGCGCGATCATCGGCGTCGGGGCCATGGAGTACCCGGCGGAGTTCCAGGGCGCGAGCGAGCAGACGATCGCCGAACTGGGCATCTCCAAGATCATGACGCTCACCTCGACCTACGACCACCGCGTCATCCAGGGCGCCGAGTCGGGCGAGTTCCTCAAGCGCATCCACGGCCTGCTGCTGGGCGAGGACCACTTCTACGACGACGTCTTCGCCGATCTCAAGGTGCCCTACGAGCCGGTGCGCTGGGTCTCCGACCGCAGCGTCGGCCGGCACGGCGCGCTCGGCAAGACGGCACGGGTGCTCGAGCTGATCGACGCCTACCGCACGCGCGGCCACCTGATGGCGGACATCGATCCGCTCAACTACCGGCAGCGCAAGCACCCGGACCTGGACGTGCTGCAGCATGACCTGACGCTGTGGGACCTCGAGCGCGAGTTCCCGGTCGGCGGGTTCAACGGCAAGCAGTTCATGAAGCTGCGCGACGTGCTCGGCGTGCTGCGCGACTCGTACTGCCGCACCATCGGCGTCGAGTACATGCACATCATGGATCCGGTGCAGCGCAAGTGGATCCAGGA
>CAZIIX010000525.1:0-1637 GCA_964539345.1 uncultured Actinomycetes bacterium
CCATGACCGGGATCGCCAGGATCGCCGAGACGATCAGCCGGTCACGGAGTTCCGCTGCCTGGCCGTGGTCGTGGGCGTGCTGGTGGTCGGTCGGCGAGCCGCCACCGGCGGCCCCGTGCTGCGCATCGTCAGGGCGATCGGCTGCGGCGCCCGGCCCGTCAGCGCTGCCTCGCTGGGCGGACGTCGCGGCGCCGGAGCCCTCCGACGGCGCGCCGGCCGAACCGGCGTGCGGATCGTCATACCCGTTCCGTCCGAAGAGCGGCGCGGACCGCGTGGCGCTGTACCCGGTCGCGGCGACGGCGGCGATGACGTCGTCCTCGGTGAGTGACTCCGGCAGCGTGACCCGGGCCTGTTCGGTGGCGAAGTTGACCGTTGCGTTGACGCCCTCGAGCCGATTGAGCTTGCGCTCGACCCGGCTGGCGCACGACGCACACGTCATGCCGCCGATGTCGAGTTCGAGCGTGGTGGCGCCGGTCTCGGCCGTTGTCTCGGCGGTCGTCCTGGCGGCTGTCTCGGTCCTAGTCACGGTAATCCTCGTGGATCGTGTCGGTGGTGGCGGCGCGGTCAGGCCAGCACGTAGCCGGCTTCCTCGACGGCGCCGGAGACGGCGCTGCGGTCGAGTTCGACGTCGCTGACGACCGCGACGGTGGATTCGCCGTTCGGGACGAGGAACACCTCGACGCCGGACACGCCGGGGAGCGCGGAGATCTCCTCGGTGACGGCAGTGACGCAGTGCTCGCACGTCATTCCGGTGACGGTGTACGTGGCTTTGGCCATGGGGTGGTCCTTTCGATCGGTGGCACTGTCCGGGTGGCCGGGAAGTGCCGGGGCGGGGTGGCACCCTCCGGGTCGGAGACGGTGCCGGGCAGGGTGGCCGGGCCGTGTCAGCTGCGGACCAGCCGGGCGATCGCGGCGGAGGCCTCACGCACTTTCAACTCCGCCTCCTCGCCGCCGTGTTCGGCGGCGTGCAGCACGCAATGGCCGAGGTGCTCGTCGAGCAGTTCCAGCGAGAACGACTGCAGCGCACGAGTTGCGGCCGAGACCTGGGTCAGGATGTCGATGCAGTACTTGTCCTCGTCGAGCATCCGTTGCAGGCCGCGCACCTGACCCTCGATGCGACGCAGACGTTTGAGGTGCGCCTCCTTGCGAGCGGTGTAGCCGTGCGGCGGCTGCGGCGTCGCGGCATGCATCGCGGGCGCGTCCGGACCACTCGGTGGCACGTTCGAGCCGCGGGGCGCCGGGGGCTGCGCTGTGATTCCGGTTGTCATGGGATCCTCCTCGACGATGTCGTCATACTATACCCCCCTACCGTATTTTGTCGACCAGGTCGGGGCGGGCAATGCAGCGGGACTCCATCCACAGTGCGGACCAGCAGCGGACACGCGGCGGGATCACGACGGGATCACGACGGACGCACGACGGACGCAGGGCAGGATCCCGGCGGCCACGCGGCGGGATCACGACGGATCCGAACCCTGCCCGCGCCCGTCTCGCGGCGGGATCAGTTCCCGCAGACCACGACGTCGATCCCCGCGTCGCGGCAACACCGCAACTCACCCGGGTCGGCCGCCGCGTCGGTGAGGAGCATGCCGATCCGCTCAGGCGGCACGGTCTGCATCAGTGTGTCGACGCCGATC
>CAZIIX010000526.1:0-1626 GCA_964539345.1 uncultured Actinomycetes bacterium
GGCCTGCTCGGACTGGCGATCGTGGTCACGGTCTTCGCCCGCCGCCCCAAGTAGGATCCGCCGCTGCCGCCGCTACCGATGCACCGCCAGCCCCGCCGCTACCGGTGCACCGCCAGCCCCGCCGCTACCGGCGCACCGCCACGGCGGACGGCGCGCGCAGCACCGCCTGCCCCTGGTCGGTCGCCAGGACTCCGAGCGAGGCCAGCACGCCGGATTGCTCATCGAGCTGCAGGGCCTCGACGACATCGTCATACTGGCAGGCGACCAGCACCGTGTCGTGGTCCATGGTGAAGTACCGCGGCCACTGCCGGATCGGCTGCTCGTGCACGATGGGCAGCCCGGCCGCGACGTCCATCACGGCGAGCGTGCTCGTTCCCCGGTTGGCCACCACCAGCCATCGGTCGGCGCCGGTCAGCATCACCTGCGACGGCATGACGTTCGCGGCCGGCACGTCGTCGCGGGTCGTGCACGCGACCTGATCCTCCGCCGCCCACGTTCCGGGCCCGCCGGCCGGGTCGGGCGTCCGCCGGATCACCGTCACCGTGCCGTCGAGCTCGCCGGTGACGAACCCGGTGACGCCGTCCGCCGCGAGCGCGATGTGCCGGGGCCCGGTGCCGGGTCGCATGGCGCAGTTGCCGACCTCCGTGACGGTGACGCCGTCCGAGCCGGTCGCGGCCGGGTCGATGCGGTATTCGGTGAGCCGGTCGGCGCCGAGGTCGCTGGCCAACACGTTGCCGTCCGCGGTGGGAACGACCTGGTGCACATGGGCGTGCTGCTGCCGGTCCGCGACCGGTCCACTGCCCCGATGCGGTATGACGACGGGCTCGCCGGTGACGAGTCCGCCGCGGTCGAGCCCCATCACCGTCATGCTGCTGGGGGAGTCCTGGGCCACCCCGTAGTTGGCGATCAACAGCGCCTGGCCGACCGGGTCGGTGGTCACCCAGCACGGTTGCGCCCCGCCGGTCTGCCACCGCCCGATCTCGCGCAGCCCCCCGTCGTCGTCGAGCGCGAGCGCCGTCAGCAGACCCTCGTCCAGTTCCGAGACGGCATAGAGCACGGGCAGCGTCGGATGCCAGCACACGAACGAGGGCGAGGCGAGGTCGGCACTGCCCGCCGCGGCCACGGTGGCGTCGCCGTCCCACCACCAGGTGGTCAGCCCGGCGGGGCCGATGGCGGCCGGCCGGTCGTCCGGCGTGTAGCTGCCGATCGCGATCAGCGTCCGTTGCGCGTGCGTCACGGTGTGTCTCCTCGCTGCCCGGTGCGGTCGTGGTGCGGCCGTGGTGCGGCCCTGGTCTCGTCGATGCCTGCGAGTCTTCCCCTGCGAGTCTTCCCCTGCGAGTCTTCCATTGTGGCGCGGATCGGGCAGGCCGGGGGACGGCGCCGCCGGATAGTCTGGCGGCGTGGCCCGCAGACATGTCACCGACGACGAACTGCGCGCTGCGCTGGACGTCGCGGCCCGGCCGGAGACGGATCCCGTCGCGCCCGCCGAGCTCGCGGCGGCGGTGCGCACCACCGCCGCCGCGCTCGCCCAGCGCCATCCGGGCAAGTCGGTGGAGGTCCGGATCCCGCCGTACGCCGCGGTGCAGGCGATGGCCGGACTGCGTCATACCCGCGGCACGCCGCCCA
>CAZIIX010000527.1:0-1624 GCA_964539345.1 uncultured Actinomycetes bacterium
CTGACTGTAAATCAGCCGCGCAAGCTTCGGGAGTTCGAATCTCTCACCTGCCACCCACTGAAGTGCCGAGCGAATCGGGGTTGATTTCCGGTGGCGCATGCCGCCCACCGCGCTCACTACTGCCCGGGCAGGGCTGACCCTCGTCGTGCATCCCTGTAGCAAACGGGCAACGGATGGTCCACGATAACTGTTGATGCGTACGGGCTCGTACGCGCGGGCCGCTGGGCGGAGACGAGGGTGATCGTGGCGCAGGCGCTGGACGTCGACAATCTCTCGGCCGCTCGCCTCCGACAGGTCGTCCTCAGCCTCCCGGCCCATTTGCCGGTCACCGACGAGTTCGAGAGTGGCGACAGGTCTGAGCGTGCGCGCAAGAACGTTGATTACGACTCTCAGCGGACCCACATCGAGAAGTGGTTGAAGGACTACGACGGCCCCGGGTACTACCATAGGCGCAAGCCTGGGGGAGGGGCCAAGAACTTCTATCAGCGATTCAAGTGCGCCGCGGGACTTCTCTGGTTCGCCGAGGCACTGGGCGTCCCCGAACCGCTGCTGCGGGCAGCGATCGCGGCGATAGCTGCGGCGCCGCGGAACGCTGCCAGCGAATGCGGAGCGTTCCGCGCGGTGGTGACGTGGTCGATGGTGGCAGAGCTCCTTCGGGTGCGAATCGGGGCCGAGCCTTCCGGCATCCGCGCGCGTGCCGCGCTGGCGGCAGCAACGGCTCGGAGCCGCGTGACAAACTGTTGGGAGCAGGTCACCGATGGCGCGCGCACGACCGCATGCGATGACGAAACGCCTTCCGGCCACGGACCGGCGGCGCTTCCGGCGACCCCCCGCGGAATCGACGTCTCGTTCGACGCGCGAACTGATACTCCCCCTGGGCGCGACCCGGACAGCCACAGCCCGACCCTGCGCCGCTATCACCGGCTGCTGTGGTCCAAGCCCCTACCGAACGGCACGAGCTTCAGCCTCGCCGACGACGTGCCCGGCTGTTATCTCGTGCACGAGTCGACCCACGGCCGCTTCGTCATGTCCAGTGACAGCCTCATCAATGACTCGCGCAGTGCGGCGCCGGACCTTCATACCAGGGCGAATCTGGCGGCCATCAGCGCGGCCAAGGGACGACGATGGGCTTGGACGATCGGCCAGGCGGTGATCTTCCCCGGATACCTCGTGGATCGGAAGCAGACAATCAATGGGGCTCGTGGCATGCATCCGAGGATCAGGGACCGGTTCGACCTGACGCTCGAATGCATACGCCGGCACTACGCGGGTGTGACGGCGCACCCGCTCGCAGCAACGCTGTCGAGATATGACGACTTCTTCGGTCTCTTCGGCACATTCGAGGGTTACGTTGAATTCTTCCTCTTCCAGGACCTCGTGGACGCATCGGGTAGGGTGCGGTTCTACCTGCCGTTCGACGGCTTCAATACTCCCGCGGTCCCGCGGACGCTCGCCGACTACCTCGCATTCCTCCGGGCTCAAGCCGAGTTCGAGTCCGCCAGGTCTCGGCGCATCCAGCGCTGGTGCCGCGGCGCGTAGCAGGCCGACGGCGTGCGTCCCCGCAGGACGGAGTTCCGTTACTATGGGACCGCTCGGGGGGTGCATGGTGAAGAGGTCTTGATGC
>CAZIIX010000528.1:0-1614 GCA_964539345.1 uncultured Actinomycetes bacterium
CGCCGTCCGCGCCTACTTCGCGTTCGTCGCCGACGAGCAGCAGGCGTTCCGGTTCGTCTTCGAATCCGATCTGCGCGACGAGCCCTCGGTCGCCGAGTTGGTCGAACGTGCCACGGAGGAATGTGTCGCGGCCATCACCGAGACGATCACCGCCGACACCGGCACCGACGCGGCGAGCGCGAGGCTACTCGCCGCCGGGCTCGTCGGGCTGTCCCAGGTCGGGGCGCGCTATTGGCTCGACCAGACCGACAGCGTCGACAAGGAGCGGGCCGTCGACCTGCTCTCCACGCTGGCCTGGCGCGGCATCTCACACTTCCCGCGACAGGACTAGCGCCGAGCGCGACGGCTCCGAGCCCAGCGGCTATTCACCGACGGAGAAGCCCACCCTGCGCGAGTCGGCCGGTCCGACCTCGACGTAGGCGATCTTGGCCGCCGGCACGATGACGCGCCGCCCCTTGTCATCGATGAGTGTGAGCACCGCACCCTGGTCGACGGACGCCGAGACCTGCTTCTCGATCTCCTCAGGCGTTCCCGGCACGTTCACCGACAATTCACGTCCGTTGTCTGTGATGCCGATCTTGACGTCCACTCGTAGCCTCCGTTGTCCATACCTGCGCCGCGCCGCGGTGCGCTCGCTGCTTCCGAGCGGGCAGACCCCAGGCTATCGGTTTCGCGCCCCTGCTAGAACAACCGACCTGCGCTGTCGTCCATTCCGCGCATCGCGTCGTAGTCGAGCACCACACAGCGCAGCCCCCGGTCCTCGGCCAGGGTCCGGGCCTGCGGCTTGATCTGCTGCGCCGCGAAGATCCCGGTCACCGGAGTGAGCAGCGGGTCCCGGTCGAGCAGTTCCACGTATCGGGTGAGCTGCTCCACCCCGTCGATCTCGCCGCGGCGTTTGATCTCCACGGCGACCACACCGCCGCCGGCATCGCGGCACAGCAGGTCCACCGGTCCGATGGGGGTGGGATGCTCGCGGCGGATGAGGGTGTACCCGTCGCCGAGCCGCTCCACCTGCTCTGCCAGCAACGCCTGCAGATGCGCTTCCACACCGTCCTTGACCAGGCCCGGATCGACGCCGAGTTCGTGGCTGGAATCGTGCAGGATCTCCTCGATCGTGATGACCAGCGAGTCGTCCTTGCGGTTGTGCACCGTCCACGTGTCGCCGTCGACCGTCAGCGTGCACGGCGGGCTCATCCAGTTCAGCGGCTTGTAGGCGCGGTCGTCTGCGTGGATCGACACCGAGCCGTCCGCCTTGATCAGGATGAGCCGGGTCGCCATCGGCAGATGCGCCGTCAACCGGCCGGCATAGTCCACCGAGCACCGGGCCACCACGAGACGCACGGTCCCACCCTAATGGGCCTGCGCCGGGTCCCCGTCGACGGCCGGTCGGCCCGTCCCACCCACCGGCACGGTCGGCGACCCGGTGACCTCGTCCAGGGGCGCGGATCCCCCACATGGCGGCCACGCCGTGTTCGTCGCGACGGTGCACGTCGCCAAGAAAGGGGGGTCAATCACCCGATTGCTGGTTTCGTTCGCGACATCGCCGGCGGGACGATGGGTTGGCGAATTGCCTCGATTTTGTCTGGCCGTGTCTTCATTGACCGGAAGGAGCAT
>CAZIIX010000529.1:0-1608 GCA_964539345.1 uncultured Actinomycetes bacterium
GCACCGGCTCGCCGAACGCGGCTGGTGACATCGCGCGGATCGGCGGGGCGCGCGCCCGCTGCTGGGTAAGCGCCGCGCGTCCGGTGTCGGGTAAGCGCCAGCGCCGCCCGCCATCGCCGCTGGGGCGTGCCTCGCGGCGCCCGAGCGTCACCTGGGCACACACCGGCCCCGGGGTTGGGCGCGCCACCCTCTGGCACCGGCGTTGCGCGCATCGTCGACGAGAATCTACGGCCAGATCGCCCCCCGCGCGGCATATCCCCAGGTCGCGCTCCGCCAGTCCCGATCTGGCCGCAACTTCTCGTCGGCGCGGGCCCGGGTTCGTCGGCGCGGGCCCGGGTTCGTCGGCGCGGGCCCAGGTTCGTCGGCCCGGACTCGCGGGCCCGGGTTCGTCGGCACGCGCCGAGGCGCGCCACACCGCCCGCCGTTCGCGCTCACCCGAGTGCGTGCGATCGCGGGCCGGCCGGATCCCGCGGCCGGATACGATCGTCGTATGTACACGGTGATGAACGTCTTGCACGTGGTGACCGCGATCTTCCTCATCGGCCCCATGGCCATCCTTCCGATGAGCGCCATGCGGGCGGCGCGCAATGCCGACGGACCGGCCGTCCTGGGGGCCGCCCGGTCGACCATGATCTTCTCGCTCGGATCCCTGGTGGTGGCGCTGCTCGGGTTCGGCGTGCTCGGCATGGCGCCGGACGGCTGGAACCTGTCGGTGACCACGCCCTGGGTGCTCATCTCGATCATCCTCTACGTCGTCGCCCTGGCGCTGAACTTGCTGGCAGTGGTCCCGGCGCTGCGCAGCGCCGGCGAGCACCTCGAGGCGAACGACGTCGGTTCCCTGCGCAGCAACGACTATCGCCGGATCGCCATGACCTCCGGGGTCGTCACCCTGCTGCTGATCGCCGTGGTCGTGTTGATGGTCGTCCGTCCGTGAGCACCGCCGCGCCGACCATCGGCGTGTTGGCGCTGCAGGGCGATGTCCGCGAACATCTGCAGGTGCTGTCCCGGCTCGGCGCGGCGACGCGTGCGGTGCGCCGGCCGTCCGAACTCGACGGGCTGCAGGGCCTCGTCATACCCGGCGGCGAATCGACCACCATGTGCCGCCTGTTGGACGTCTTCGAGATCCGCGACCCCCTGGTCGAGCGGCTGCGCGCCGGACTGCCCGCCTTCGGCTCCTGCGCCGGCATGATCACCCTGGCCGAGACGATCCTGGACGGACGGCAGGGCCAACGTCCCCTGGGCGTGCTGGACATCACCGTGCGACGCAACGCCTTCGGGCGGCAGGTCGATTCCTTCGAGACCGAGCTGCCCATCGAGGGCCTGCCCGGCGGGCCGCTGCACACCGTGTTCATCCGGGCGCCGTGGGCCGAGCGGACCGGCGCCGCGGTCCGGGTGCTGGCCAGCGTGGGCCTGGACGGCTCCGGCACCGTGCTGCCCGCCGATGACCCGCGCGCCGTCGCCACCCGCGCCGTCGCGGTCCGGCAGGGCGCCGTCCTGGCCACCTCGTTCCATCCCGAGGTGACCTCCGACGACAGGGTGCACGGGCTGTTCCTCACCCCGCGTCCGGCACTCGCCGGGCTGCGCCCGACGAGTACGTTCCGCGCGGCG
>CAZIIX010000530.1:0-1604 GCA_964539345.1 uncultured Actinomycetes bacterium
GCCGCCACCGACCTCGCCGGAGGCCGCCGCGGGCGCGACCTCCTCGGGGCCGGCGGCTGCGGGATCATCGGCGTCGGCAGGGATCGGCTCGCTCGGCCGCGCCACGCGGGTGGCCTCGAGGTCGTCGTCCTGGTCGGCGGCTCCGAAGGCGGACTCGTTCGGCTCGCGGCGGTCGGGATCGGTCATCGGACGGGCCTTTCGTCGAGGGGAGCGCCGTGGGCAGGTGACACGCTAACCGTGCCACATGACAGGACAATTGTGCATCCCACAGGGCAATTCCCGTTCTCACCGGGCCGAAACCCCCCGTTCGGCGTGTATCGCGGCGGCATCCGCCGGGGATCGGTGCCGAAGGTGCTGGCAGAATGGGGGGACGTGGCAGAACCGACCAGCGAGCAGGACCGCCTCGGCAGCGGACATCCCACAGTCCCACCGACCCATCGCATCAGCCACCTCGGGGACTTCAGCGTCGGGCCACGAATGCTCCTCATCACCGCATGGGCGCTACCCGTCGGCGCGGCGTCGGCGCTGGCCGCATGGATCCTGCTCCGGTTGATCGGCCTCGTCACGAATCTGGTGTTCTACCAGCGTTGGGAGACCGGTCTGGTCGCCCCCGGCGGGCAACACCACTCGTGGCTGCTGGTGCTGCTCGCCCCGGCGCTCGGCGGCCTGGTCGTCGGCATCATGGCCCGGTGGGGCTCGGAGAAGATCCGCGGCCACGGGATGCCGGAGGCCATCGAGGCGATCCTCACCGGTGGCAGCAAGGTGGCTCCGAAAGTCGCCGTCTACAAACCGATCTCGTCGGCGGTGACGATCGGCACCGGCGGACCGTTCGGCGCCGAGGGGCCGATCATCATGACCGGCGGCGCCGTCGGATCCATGCTCGCCCAGGTGCTGCGGCTGTCCGCGGACGAGCGCAAGACACTGCTGGTCGCCGGTGCTGCGGGCGGCATGGCCGCCACGTTCAACTCACCGATGGCCGCCGTGCTGCTGGCCGTGGAGCTGCTGTTGTTCGAGTGGCGCCCGCGCAGCTTCGTGCCGGTCGTCGCCTCGGTGGTGGTGGCCACCGTGGTCCGCGGCCCGATCCTGGGCACCGCGCCGATCTTCCCCGTCACCGCGGACGTGCCGTCCATCCCGCCCGCGGTCACGGCCTGGTGCGTGGCGGCCGGACTGATCGGCGGGCTTCTCGCGGTCGGCGCGACCTACCTGGTGTACCTGGCCGAGGACGGATTCCGCCGCCTGCCGATCCACTGGATGTGGTGGCCGGCGATCGGCGGGCTGGTCGTCGGCATCGGCGGGCTGATCGAGCCGCGGGCGCTCGGCGTCGGCTACGACGTCATCGACCAGCTGCTCACCGGCAGGGCCGGGCTGAGCCTGATCATCGGGATCCTCACCGTCAAGACCATCATCTGGTCGATCTCGCTCGGGTCGGGCACCTCCGGCGGGGTGCTGGCGCCGGTGTTCATGATCGGCGGCTCGCTCGGCGCCTTGGCCGGCATGGTGCTGCCGGAGGTCTTCCCCGGCTTCTGGGCGATGATGGGCCTGGCGGCCGTCGTCGGCGGTGTGATGCGCTCGCCGCTGACCGGTGTGCTGTTCACCCTGGAACT
>CAZIIX010000531.1:0-1599 GCA_964539345.1 uncultured Actinomycetes bacterium
CGGGCGGCGAAAAATGTGACGCGCCGACCCCATCCCCGTCGAGTGCGCGGTTGGCGAGTCGAGTAACCTCATGGGCAGCCGGTCTGATGGCCGGAACCGCGAGGTGTGCGCACACGCGCGCAGAACGAATGGGGCGCGTGATGCGCCTGGACGAGGAAGGCGCAATCCGAGTGACTAGATCTCGGGCGGCACGCCGTCTGCTGCTGGCCGGCCTGCTGGTAGTGGCCGGGCTCATCACCAGTGGGTGCTCATTGGACGACCTGCCCCGTTACGGCTGGCCGCAGAGCGCCAGCGAACAGGGCGAGAAGATGCAGCACCTGTGGTCCGCGATGTTCACCGCAGCGCTGGGCGTCGGCGTCATCGTGTGGGGCCTGATGTTCTGGTGCTTCATCGTGTATCGCAAGCGCAAGAACTCGCCGCTCTATCCGAAGCAGACCCGGGAGAACCTCCCGGTCGAGATGGTCTACACCGCCGTGCCGTTCCTCGCGGTGGCACTGATCTTCTACTTCGGGACCGTCACCGAGACCGACGTGGTCAAGACCACCGACAACCCCGATGTCAGCGTGGATGTCGTGGCGTTCAAGTGGAACTGGGACTTCGCCTACGAGGGCACGCACGTCGAGGGCGCGACCGGGGAGGACACCCGCGTCCACACGATCGGGACGTCGACCGAGATCCCGGTACTGATCCTGCCGAACAAGAACACCATCCAGTACGAGCTCTCCAGTCGTGACGTCGTGCATGCGTTCTGGGTACCGGCGTTCGACTTCAAGCGGGACGTGTTCCCGTACCCCGACCGCAACAACTCGGAGAACATCTTCGACACCACGCTCAAGCGCGAGGGTGCCTGGGTCGGTCGGTGCGCGGAGCTGTGCGGCACCTACCACTCGGCGATGAACTTCGAGGTACGGTCCGTGCCGCAGCACATCTTCGACGAGTACCTGCAGCTGCGGCAGGAGGTCAACCCGGACACCGGGCAGCCGTACACCAACCCGGAGGCGCTGGCGAAGGTCGGCGACGAGAACCCGGACTGCGGAGAGCTGTGCAGCCCGACGGCGACGACGACGTATCCGTTGGCGACCAACAGGCAGGCGAAGGATCCGGCTCCGGTCCCAGAGAATGTGACGGGTCTGAAATGACGAGCAGTAACGACATTCAGCACCGCGAGGATGACGTCTCGCCGAGCGGGGAGCGCCGCACCAAGGGTCTGAAGATCGAGGCGTACGTGTTCTTCGCGACCGCGTCGTTCTTCACCATCGCGGCCGTGGTCTACGGTTTCTGGTCCGATTCCACGAGTGTGATCGGCGGCCCGGAGATGGGCGGCCTGGTGGCGTTGGCGCTGACCGGGCTGATGCTCGCGATGATCGCGACGTTCCTGTGGTTCGGCTCGCGCCGGCTGGAGCAGGCACGGCCGGAGGATGACCCGGAGGCCGAGGTGGCCGACGGGGCAGGGGACGTCGGGTTCTTCCCGGCCGCGTCGTACTGGCCGCTGGCGCTGGCCGGCGCTGCCATGTTCACCGCGCTGGCCGTGGCGTTCTGGCTGGTGTGGATGCTGGTCATGGGCTTCGGCTTCCTGTTCCTCGCGCTCGCCGGGTGGCT
>CAZIIX010000532.1:0-1598 GCA_964539345.1 uncultured Actinomycetes bacterium
ACGGCCTGACCGCGCTGATGACCGCCATTCGGACCTCGCGCCAGCCGTGAGTCGGGGGCGTACGCATGGTGAAACTCCCGGCGGAGCCATCGCTGGATCGCCGGATCGCCGGACCGGGGAGTTCTGGACTTGCCCGGTCTGCCCGGGCAAGTCCAGAGCGTCGATGCGAAGGGATCGTCACGGCACGAGCGGGGGCAGCGGTCTCCGCGCGGCGCCACCGGTGAATGCCGCTACTGGGCGTCGCGGAACAGCTCGTCTTCCAGTGGCTCGTCGACCGCCTCGATCCGCAGCTCGTGCCCGGCCCCGGCGATGTCGCCGTCCAGCGCCTCGGTGTAGGTGCACACCCCGGTGGCTCGATCCAGTCGCACCCGGTACGCGCTGGGGTAGTCGGTCAGCAGCACGTCGGTGCGGTCCTCGCCCCACTCGTCGATGTCGATCCGGCGCGAGCGGAGCATCGAGCAGCAGCCGCAGCGGGGCTCGTACCCGTCGGTGGGCCGGAGCAGTGCCTGCCAGGCGGGCCGCCCGCCGTCGTCGACCTCGCGCACCTCCGTGACATCCGTTCCAGGTATGACGGAGTGGCCGTCCGTCGCGCGTCCGTCGGCCAGCTCGATGGGATCGAGAATCGCGACCCAGAAGTAGTTCTGGTACATGGGCGCGTCATAGTTCATCCGCGCGGCCAAGCCGCCGGGCCGCTGCACCACCAGGCCGTCGTCATTGCGCACCGGGCGTGCGGATGGCGGGTCGAA
The DNA here is from genome assembly GCA_964539345.1 of uncultured Actinomycetes bacterium. Taxonomy (GTDB): domain Bacteria; phylum Actinomycetota; class Actinomycetes; order Mycobacteriales; family Nakamurellaceae; genus Nakamurella. Next base: position 747 of record CAZIIX010000532.1, read on the forward strand.
CGCGACCGATCCGGTACCCACGGGGTCGACCACGATCTGCCGGAGACCACCGTCGAGATCCTCCACTCGTAGTCGATCCGGGCGCCGCAGCCAGGCGCGGACCGGCTGTTGCGGCCGCTGCCCATCGCCCTGTGCCTTGCGCTCCTCGAATGTGAACCGCAGCGTCGACCACAGCCACGGCGAGGATCGAGCGAGGGCAGCGAAGTCGGCGGCAGTCACGGGGGTACGCACGGGCATGCGCCCACGATACGACCCGCGTCCCGCGTTGTGGGTGTGCCAGCGCGCTCCATGTGACGCGCTCAGCCACCCACAAGCGGTGTGGGCTACTCGACGGCGGCCGGCTCCGCGACGGCCGCGGCAGCCGTCGCCGAGCCCGGTCCGAACGGGCCACCCGTCGGCCGGAAGCTAGGGTCGCCGCACGTCATGCCCTAGTCTTTGCGGTGAGCGGCCCGATGGCCCGGGCAGCGAACGCGCTGGCAGAGCCCTCTTCGAGGGGAGTGGCATCCGTGACGCATGCGGTGGAGCAGAAGCCACCGGCTGCCGAGACCAGCCGGGTCGTCGACACGGTGCGCGACTCCGGTCCCGGCGGTCAACGGGATGACGCGCGCTCGTCCGGCAGCTGGATTCCCGCGCCGCTAATGCAGGGCGCCAACAATGACGCGGCCATACCCGACTCAGATGACGCGGCCATCGCCGAACCATCAAATCCCGAACCATCCGAGGGCGAACCATCCGAGGGCGCACCATCCGGACCCGAGCCATCCGAGGGCGCGCTCGACGAGATCCCGAGCGCATCGCCCGGCGATCCCACCGATCCGCTGTGGCCGTTCCGCAAAGACCACGAGCCGGGGG
>CAZIIX010000533.1:0-1593 GCA_964539345.1 uncultured Actinomycetes bacterium
AATCCGGCGATCGCCAGGGTGCGGCCGACCGCCACGCCGGCCGGGTAGCCGGGGGGCACCTCGGGCAGCGCTGGCTGGGCCGCTCCCGGACCGTCGCCGAACGGCTGGTGGCGCCAGCTGCCGAACTCGTCGCCGTGATCGTCGTCGAACCACCACAGCGATTCGCCGTCCGCGGACAACGTGCCGATGACGGTGCCGTCGGGGCGATCGGTGGCCTGGACGGATTCGCCCGTCGTCGCGTTCCAGCAGACCAGCTCGAATCGGCCGGACTCGTTCGAGACGTACACCGTGCGCTCCGGATCGTCCCGCGCCGGACGTGGCAGGCTCAGACGTGTCGCGGTGAATCGGCGGCGCCACCGTTCCTCGCGTTCCGGCTCGTCGAAGAGCCGTTCGGGGACGGCGGCGGCGGGATATTCCTGCGTCATGCCTCCAATCTTGCCTTGCGCGGTCGTGCGACACTATTCGACATGACCTCTCCCACGCCCGGCTGGTATCCGGACCCCGCGGGCGCCGACGCACTGCGCTGGTGGGACGGCGCCCAGTGGACCGAGCACCTCCAGCAGCAGGCCGCGGCCCCGGCCCCTGCCCAGACGGCCCAGACGGCCCCCGCCGGGCAGCAGGCCGCGCAGCTGCCGGGCCAGGCCACCGAGTGGCAACAGCGATCCGCCGCGCAGCATGTGGGCGGTGGGCAGGCGCCGCCCCAGCAGCCCGGTGTGGTGCGCTCGCCGTGGACCGAGCAGCGCATGTTCGTGTCGCAGAAGCGCAAGATCATCGAGCTCACCAACGAATACGCCGTGTTCGGGGTGGACGGCACGCAGATCGGCGCCGTGACGGAGATCGGCCAGTCCGGCGCGAAGAAGGCGATGCGGCTGCTGACCAGCTTCGACCAGTTCATGACGCACCGGGTGCAGATCAACGACGCCCAGGGCCGCCCGCAGATCGTGCTGACCAGGCCGGCGAAGGTCTTCAAGTCCACCATGGTCGTCTCCCGCATGGACGGCGCCGAGATCGGTCGGCTGGTGCAGCGGAACGTGTTCGGCAAGATCCGGTTCGGCATGGAGTCCGGCGGGACCGAGATCGGGTCGCTCAATGCGGAGAACTGGCGGGCGTGGAACTTCGCGATCCTGGACCACACCGGCACCGAGGTCGCGCGGATCACCAAGACGTGGGAAGGGCTGCTGACCACGGTGTTCACCACGGCGGACAACTATCTGGTGGACATCCACGTGCCGTTGGCGGACCCGATGCATTCGCTGGTCATTGCCGCCGCGCTCACCGTGGACACAGCGCTCAAGCAGGACTCCCGCGGCTGGAACTGAGGCCTCGCGGTCCGTGGGCCGGTGGCGGCGGCTACCCGCTGGCAGGTTGTCGGGCCCGCGTGGCCGCTCGCCGGGTGCGGCGGCTACGCCGCGGTGCACAGTGCCAGTACGAACAGCGCCGCGGTGAGCAGTCCCAGGCCGCCGCGCAGCAGCGCCGCGCGCCGGGCGCCCAGCGTCATGGCGCGCTCGACCGCGGCCAAGTCGGCATCGGCGGGGTCGCCCGCGGGGGACGCTGCGCGCAGCTCTGCCGCCCGGGCCCGCAGACGCCCCATCG
>CAZIIX010000534.1:0-1590 GCA_964539345.1 uncultured Actinomycetes bacterium
TGGCGGACAGCGACCGCGGGATCCTCGTCGGGGCCACGTCGGCCGGGCCGATGGGTGGCGAAGTGCTGGGGATGCTGGCCCTGGCGGTGCACGAGCGCACCCCGGTCCGGCGGCTCGGTCGGATGATCTACGCGTATCCGACGTTCCACCGGGCGATCGAGACCGCGGTCTCCCAGCTGTCCTGACGCGGGCGACGGCGGTCCTCGTCATACCCGGCAGGTCTGCTCCCCCGCTGTCCGGAGCCGCCGTGCCCGAGCCGCGGCACCCCCTGCCCCCGCGCAACATGTCGCCGCCGCATCCCGGCCCTCGCACCCCGCACCGTATTGCTTAGCGCAATAAGGGCCCTTTATAGTGACAAGCATGTCGTTGACGGATCGGGAGCGGCAGATCGTCGCGCTGCTGCGGGGGACTCCGACCCTGACCTCGGACGCGATCGCGCAGCGGCTGGAGACCACTCGCACCGCGGTGAACGTGCATCTGTCGAACCTGGGCAAGAAGGGCGTCATCCTCGGCCGCGGATACCTGCTCGCCGAGCAGCCCGGAGTCGTCGTCATCGGCGGCGCCAACATGGACATCAAGGCCCGCAGCGCCGACGTCATCACCGATGGCACCAGCAATCCCGGATCGGCGACCATGAGCCCCGGCGGGGTCGGGCGGAACATCGCGGAGAACCTGGCCCGGTTGGGCACCCGGACCAACCTGATCGCCGCGATCGGCCACGACCTGATCGGCGACAAACTGCTGCGCGACACCTCCGATGCCGGCGTCCATCTCGACCACGCGTACCGCACCGACACCGCGACCGGCACCTACACCGCCGTCCTCGATCCCCGCGGCGAACTCGTCATCGCCGTGGCCGACATGACGGCGACGGCCGAACTGCTGCCGGCCCGGATCGACGCGGCGCGCGAACTCATCTCCGCGGCCGACCTGCTGGTGCTGGACGGCAACCTCAGCGGCGCCACCGTCAGCTACGCGCACACCCTGGCGACCGAGGCGGACGTGCGCACCGTGATCGAACCGGTGAGTGTGCCCAAGGCCGCCGCGATCGCGCGCATCCCCTACCTGTTCGACCCCGCCCATCCGATCTTCCTGATCACGCCGAACCGCGACGAGCTCGCCGCGATGACGGAGCTTCCGACGGACACCGACCCGGAGCTGCACGCCGCCGTCGCCGCGCTGCACGCCCGCGGAGTCGAGTACGTCTGGGTGCGGCTGGGCAGGGACGGGTCGTTGCTGAGCGCGCCGGACGCGGAGCGTCGGCTGCCGGCGCACGACGGACCGGTGGTCGATGTGACCGGCGCCGGCGACTCGCTGCTCGCCGGCTTCTGCCACGCCCTGCTGCAGGGGGCCGACCCGTGGGAGGCGGCGCAGTTCGGCCACGCCGCCGCCGCACTGACCGTCGCCAGCGACCGGACCGTGCGGCCCGACCTCACTGCGCGGTTGGTCAAGGCCACGCTGGGAGCGGCCGCGGGTCGGGATTCGGCGGCGGGTCGGGATTCGGCGGCGGTTTCCGCCCCGGCAACGGATGCCGTGCCGGACCCGCCGCCGGCAGCGCCGCCGGACCCGCAGCCAGCCGAGACGCCAGCA
>CAZIIX010000535.1:0-1585 GCA_964539345.1 uncultured Actinomycetes bacterium
CCACGCGCATGCCGACTGGTCGAGCCGGGCAAGCGAGTGGTCCTCATCGGCGTCGCGGGCGCGCCCAGCGAGATCGACACCCGTGATCTGGTGCTCAACGACGTGACGGCTGTCGGCATCCTGAGTGCGTCGCCTGGCCTCGGGCAGACCGTGGAGGCCTATGCCACCGGCGTGATCGATCCACGCCCGCTCATCGCGGGCACCGTGACGCTGGAGGACCTGCCGCGTGTCCTGGCCGGCGAGCGGCCGGTCGGCGCGTCCGATGCGCCGAAGCTCCATGTGGCACTGTAGTCTTCCTGCGTCACGGCAACCTTCCCGCCGTCTTGCGCCGTCCGTCGTTACTTCTGTGCGAATGCGGAGTCGAACGCCGCCTCCGGGGCATCGAAGGCCAGTCGCTTGACGAACTCGAGTGCCTCCGGTGCACCGACCAGCCGGTCCATGCCGGCATCTTCCCACTCGATCGAGATCGGGCCGTCGTAGCCGATGGTATTCATCATGCGGAACGCGTCCTCCCACGGCACATCGCCGTGCCCGGTCGAGACGAAGTCCCAGCCGCGCCGCGGGTCGGCCCAGGGCAGGTGCGAACCGAGCCGGCCATTGCGGCCGTTACCGATCCGGCGCTTGGCGTCCTTGCAGTCCGCGTGGTAGATGCGGTCCTTGAAGTCCCACATGAAATCGACTGGGTTGAGGTCTTGCCACACGAAATGGCTCGGATCCCAGTTCAGACCGAATGCCTCGCGGTGCCCGATGGCCTCGAGCGTGCGCACCGTGGTCCAGTAGTCGTAAGCGATCTCACTCGGATGAACCTCGTGCGCGAAGCGCACACCGACCTCGTCGAACACATCCAGGATCGGATTCCATCGGTCAGCGAAGTCCTGGTAGCCGCGTTCGATCAGTTCCTCCGACACCGGCGGGAACATCGCCACGTACTTCCAGATCGCCGACCCGGTGAACCCGACCACCGTCTTCACGCCAAGCTTCGCCGCGACCCGCGCCGTGAGTCTCATCTCCTCCGCCGCGCGTTGGCGAACGCCCTCCGGATCTCCGTCACCCCAGACCTGCGGCGGCAGGATCGCCTCGTGCCGCTCGTCGATCGGATCGTCGCAGACCGCCTGACCCTTGAGATGGTTCGAGATCGCCCAGACCTTCAGCCCGTACTTTTCCAGGATATCCCGCCGCGTCTGCAGATAAGCGTCGTCCTCGACCGCTCTCCACACATCGAGGTGATCGCCCCAACAAGCGATCTCCAGCCCGTCGTAGCCCCAGCCCGAAGCAAGCCGGGCCACCTCCTCGAACGGAAGGTCCGCCCATTGTCCCGTGAACAGCGTGATTGGTCGTGCCACTGTGAGTCTCCTACCTTTCTGATGCTGCCCGCCACGTCCGCGCGGCGGGAGCGAGAGTGAATGTTGCTATGACGACGGAACCGAGCGCCACGACGAGCCGTTCAGTGCACTCGTTTCGACCGCATGCAGCACATGCTGTGTCTGCAGCCCGTCCTGGAAACTGGGATGGAGATCCTGATCGTCCGTCTCGATGGCGCGTACGAAGTCATAGATCTCATGCACGAAAGAGTGCTCCCAGCCCA
>CAZIIX010000536.1:0-1583 GCA_964539345.1 uncultured Actinomycetes bacterium
GCGGGGCGCGGCGCGTGCGGGAGATCGTGGCGCTGCCCGGCCGGGTGGAGGGCGGTGTCGTGGAGACGTCGGAGATCTACACGACGAGGGACGGCGAACTGGTGCGCGCCGAAGGGTTCCCGCCGCACGCGGACCGGTTCGCGCGGCACGGGTACTCGCTGCCGGCGCTGCTCGCCGCCGGCGACCGACGCTGACTGCTGCCGGCAACGTTGGGCCACGGGCCTCGCGGGCGTGGAACCATCATGCAGGGGCGGAGGCCGTTCTGATGGGATACTGATATAGAGATCTCATGAGGAAGCAGGGGTCAGTGGAGTTTCAGGGAACACTGTTGTCCGTGGAGGAACTGCTCCGACGTGCGCTGGCTGCTCACCCCGAGACCGGAGCGCCTGATCCCGCCGCGACGATTCGGCACACTGCTGCGACGAATGCGCAGCAGTGCGCCAAGCTGCTCGCGTCTGGCGGGAGCGAGGCCGAGGGTTGGCGGTTCGGCATCCTGCAGACACTCGACGACTACCGGTCGGCGGTACGCCGTGGTGGGTTGCCGTTGGGCGTCCGTGTATTCATCGATGAGCCGCCAGCGACCGGTTCAACGGGACTGGATGCCGCGTTCGCGGCCCTAGCCGATTTTCTTGCCGAACGTGACGGATGGACCGCACCCGGCTGGGCTCTCGACGCGAAACGCCGAACCCCGCCGTGGTACCCGGACGTCCCGGATATTTTCCGCGCCGACGCAGACGCGCAGAGCCCGCGAGCCTTCCGGCAACGGGGAATCTTCATTCCGACCAGGGCACTCTGGCGCGCGTGACCGATCAAGATGCGCCGCTGCTCGACGCCGATCGCCTTCAGGAACTGTTTGGCGAGCTGTCGTCCCGACTTTCGGCCGCATCCATACACGCCCAGCTGTTCGTCGTGGGTGGGGCCGCTATGGCCCTCGCCTACGACTCGGGGCGAATGACACGTGACGTCGACGCACTGTTTGAGCCCGCCGCGAGCGTGCGTGCCATCGCGGCTTCCGTCGGTGCTGACTTTGGGCTAGAGCCAGATTGGCTTAATGACGCGGCTAAGGGCTACCTGCCAGGTGGAGACAGCAGCCCTACGACAGTGTTTGAGTCGGACTCACTCGTGGTCCAGGTCCCTTCGCCCCCATACTTGCTAGCGATGAAGTTACTGGCAGCTCGTGGGAGCCGGGATCTTGAAGACGCCGCGACCCTTTATAACCGGCTCGGGTTGTCCGGCGAGCGCGCCGCACTGGAGATCCTCGAATCCAGCTATCCGTCTGCGCTTCTGTTGCCGAAACACCACCACATCGTCAGCGACGTGGTGCGCCGAGCTGCGGCGCAGCGCGGGTCACAACCGCCCGACGAAGGCCACTGACCACCTAGCGTGACCGTCCACCGCGCGGGGCGCTGACCGAGCCCAACGCGGAGGCCGACCGACGACGCCACCCGCTCCATGCCGCTGCTGATATCTGCTGCGCACCAACCAGTTCCACGTCATGATCGATTCTCGTAACCGGATCGTTACCTAGCCACGTCTTGACGAAACATCCTCCGGTCTATTTGATAGGGAAACTATCCTAATTA
>CAZIIX010000537.1:0-1581 GCA_964539345.1 uncultured Actinomycetes bacterium
CCGACCAGCTCCGCCGGCTGCGTGCCGGACTTGGTGTACTGGCCGACGTTCTTGTCCAGCGCGGTGAAGTAGTCCCAGCCCTCGTCCTCGCCCATGATCTGCAGGATCGTCGAGACCATCAGGTAGGCCGTGCCGGACGTGCCCGGATCCGGCATGACGATCTCGCCCTCGTACTGCGGATCGGCCAGGTCCTTCCATGACGTCGGCTTGTCCAGGCCCTTGGCCTCGAGCACGTCGGTGTTCACCGTGATCAGGTCGTACCAGTAGGACCATCCGTACCAGCGGCCCTCCGGATCCTTGAAGTTGTCCGGGACGTCCTCCCAGGTGGGGGAGTCGTACGGCTCGAAGTAGTCCTCGTCCACCCCGCGCAACGCGTTCGACTGCAGCTGTCCCCACTGCATGTCCGCACCGAAGTTCGGCGCCTCGTTCTCCACGCGGGCCCAGCCCTCGTTGGACGACATGCGCAGCACGTCGATGTCGACGCCCGTCGCCTCTTCCGCATCCGCGACGAGCGCCTTCATCTCGTCCACCTCGTTGTGCGTGTAGACCGAGACGGTGTTCGATCCGCTGCCCTCGTCATCGGAGCTGCCGCACGCGGCCATCCCCAGTAATAAGGCGCAGGTGGACGCGATGGCCACAGGCTTGGCGAACCTCATCATTCCCCTTTCGTTACCGGCACGTCGGCATGGTGCCGCGTGCGTCGTAGCGCGGGTGCGTCGGAGCACCTGCGCGCATCGGATGTGTTGCGATCGTGCGGACTGAGCCGGCTACCGCCCCGTCCCCGCGGGCGCGGCCTGCGGCTGCGCGACGTGCGAGGTGGCCCAGCCGTGGAATCCGCGGTGTGGTGTCTCAGCGGCCGACAACAGTTGGCGGCGGCCGCTTTCCGTGACGAGCACGCGGCTGATCGAGGTGTACTCGGGCTCGAAGAACAGCGGAGAGGCGCTGCCCACGACCCCGGCGAGATAGGCGCTGATGACGCCGCCGTGGCAGTAGACGGCGACGAGGTCGGTGGGCCGGTGCGCCGCGATGATGCGGTCGATCGCGCCGGTGACGCGGGCCTGGAACGCGGGCAGGTCGATCTGCCGACCCCCGTAGAGGCCACGCTGCAGATCCGCCCAGTACTGCTCGAAGTCGCCCTCGATCTCCTCGGTCGGGATGTAGAAGCTCATCCCGTGGTCGTATTCGACCAGGTCCTCGTCATAGCCGGGTGTGAGCCCCAGGGCGTCGGCGAGCGGTTGTGCGGACTGCCGGGCCCGGAGCATCGGGCTGGAGTAGACGGCGGCGATGCGGGGCGCGTCCGGCGCGGTGAGGTGGTCGGCCAGCAGCTTCGCCTGGCGTCGACCGGACTCGTCCAGCGCCGGATCGGCGGCCGTGGCGTGCTCCACCCTGGCGGGGCGCGCGTGCCGGATCAGCGCGATCTCCACGGCACAGCTCCCCTCACCCGTCTCACGTTTCGCATCAGTGTGGCGGCACAGGTCGCGCGCCCGCCCTTGGCAATAGGCAGTGACGTTAGGCAATCACCGGTGCAATGTCAAATGAGCGCCGCCGCGCGCAATTTCGCGATTCGGGCGTGTCGCGGGG
>CAZIIX010000538.1:0-1576 GCA_964539345.1 uncultured Actinomycetes bacterium
GCCCGGTGCGGTCCCGGTGTCGGGCCCGGCGCCGGACCCCGTCGGGAACCCTGCCGTGTGCCCGCCCGGCGCGCCGGCGGAGGCCGACGGTGTGCCAGCGGTGCCGGACGGGCCGTGCGCGGAGTCGTCATCGTCGTCCGGGCGCAGCACCATGACCACCGCGGCGACCACCATGGCCAGGACCACGATGCCGGCGGCCACCGCGATCCACCGCCGGAGTCTGCTGCGCCCCACGGCCCCAGATTCTCACAGCGCGCCCCGGCGGGCAGGTCACGGCGCGGCACGGCCGCACGGGGCCCACGCCGCGACGAGGCGTCCGGCTCCCCGGGTGGTGACCCGTCGGGCACCGACCTGAGACAATGCCACGGTGAGCAAGATCGCCCCGTTGAGCGGATTCCCCGAATACCTCCCCGCCGATCGCATTGTCGAGCAGTACTTCCTCGACACGATCCGGGAGGTGTTCGAACTGCACGGGTTCTGCTCCATCGAGACCCGGTCCGTCGAGCCCATCGAGCGGCTGTCCGCCCAGGGCGAGGACACCGACAAGGAGATCTACACCCTGTCCCGGCTGGGCGGCGATGCGGCGAAGGAGCCGCGACTGGGCCTGCACTTCGACCAGACCGTGCCGTTCGCGCGCTACGTCCTCGAGCACGCCGGGAAACTGCACTTCCCGTTCCGCCGCTATCAGATCCAGAAGGTCTGGCGGGGTGAGCGTCCGCAGGAGGGCCGCTACCGGGAGTTCACCCAGGCGGACATCGACGTGGTCGACGCCGGAGAGCTCTCCGCCCAGTACGAGGCCGAGATGCCGCTGGTCATTGCCGATGTTTTCCGGCGACTGCCGGTGCCGGACTTCGTCATCGGCGTCAACGACCGCAAGATCGCCGAGGGCTTCTACCGCGGCCTCGGGTTGACCGACATCACCGGCACGCTGCGCATCGTCGACAAGCTCGACAAGATCGGCCCGGACGCCGTCGCCGAGCAGCTGGTCGCGGCCGGTGCGACCGCGGCCCAGGCGCGGTCCTGCCTGGACCTTGCCGGGATCCGCTCGGCGGACACGTCTTTCGCCGACGATGTACGCGCGCTGGGGGTCAGCCACCCGCTGCTCGACGAGGGGCTGGAGTCGTTGGCCACCGTCATACGCACGGTGTCGGAGGCCGCGCCGGGTGTCATCGTCGCCGACCTGAAGATCGCGCGCGGGCTGGACTACTACACCGGGACCGTCTACGAGACGACGTTCGTCGGCCACGAGCGGTGGGGGTCGTTCTGCTCCGGCGGCCGCTACGATTCGCTCGCCTCCGACGGCAAGTCCAGCTACCCGGGGGTCGGGATCTCCCTCGGAGTCTCCCGGATGCTCGGGTTGCTGCTCGGCGAGGGCCTGGTCGCCGCCACCCGTTCCACGCCCACCTGCGTCCTGGTGGCGGTGGTGGCCGACACCGACGCCGAGCGCGCCCGGTCACTGCGCATCGCGACGCGGCTGCGGCAGCGCGGCATCCCCTGCGAGGTCGCGCCGCGAGCCGCCAAGTTCGGCAAGCAGATCCGCTACGCCGACCGGCGCGGCATCCCGTACGTGTGGTTC
>CAZIIX010000539.1:0-1575 GCA_964539345.1 uncultured Actinomycetes bacterium
AGGTGTCCAGCCGCTCCGACTGCCGATACGGCGCGAACGGGCCGCCCTTGTCCGGGCCCTCGTCCCAGTCCAGACCCAACCAGCGCAGCGTCGCGAAGATCTGCTCCTCCGACTCCGCGACATAGCGTGCCCGGTCGGTGTCCTCGATACGCAGCACGAACTGCCCGCCCTGTTGCCGTACGAAGGCCAGGTCGAACAGCGAGACGTACGCGGTGCCGACATGCGGGTCGCCGGTGGGGGACGGCGCGACGCGCAGCCGGACGGGGCCGATCTGGGACGGCGGGGTCGATGACGGAGTGCTCATAGTGGCCCCGAGTCTATGGCAGGGGCAGGGCCGGCCCTCTCGCCGTGCTTCCCCGCTGCCCGCGCCCCGCTTGCTGCTGCACCACCCCGGGCCTCGTGTGTGCCGCGTGGCGCGATGCCGCCACCTGACACACACGAGGAGGGGGCGTGGCAGGATCGAGTCCGTGACGGCGACGAGACTCGACGGCAAGGCCACCCTCGTGGCGGTCAAGGAGGAGCTGCGGCAGCGCGTGGCAGCGTTGGCGGAGCGTGGTGTCGTGCCCGGTCTGGGAACGGTACTCGTCGGTGAGGATCCGGGCAGCCAGACCTACGTCGCGCTCAAGCACCGTGACTGCGCCGAGGTGGGCATCGCCTCGATCCGCCGAGACCTGCCGGCGGGCAGTACCCAGGCCGAGGTCGAGGCGGTCGTCGACGAGCTCAACGCCGACCCCGCCTGCACCGGATACCTGGTCCAGCAGCCGACCGGGCTCGATGAGTTCCGGATCCTCGAAAGGGTCGACCCCGCCAAGGATGTCGACGGGCTGCACCCCTTCAACCTGGGCTGCCTCGTGCTCGGCCACCCCGCTCCCGAACCGTGCACCCCGGCCGGCATCATCGAGCTGCTGCGCCGGTTCGACGTGCCCATCGCCGGCGCACACGCAGTGATCATCGGTCGCGGACTGACCGTCGGCCGCCCGCTCGGGCTGATGCTCACCCGGCGCAGCGAGAACGCCACGGTGACGTTATGCCACACCGGGACCCGTGACCTGGCCGACGAGGTTCGGCGCGCGGACATCGTGGTCGCGGCTGCCGGCAGGCCGGGACTCGTGACGGCCGACATCGTCAAGCCCGGGGCCGCCGTCCTGGATGTCGGGGTCTCCCGCGTCGACGGCACGATCGCCGGCGATGTGGATCCCGCGGTCGCCGAGGTCGCCGGGTTCCTGGCGCCCAACCCGGGCGGCGTCGGCCCGATGACCCGGGCGATGCTGCTGCGCAACGTGGTGGCCGCTGCCGAACGGGCGCTTGATCCGGCCGGCGGGCCCGGGCATCGCTGAGCGGGCGGGCCGGTGGAGCACGCCATGAGTCCGGGGGGGCGCGATGACGCCGCGGCCGGTGCCACCGCCTCGGATGAACCCGCTGCCGCGGGGACTGCGTCCGAAGGCACCCCCGACCCCGGGGCCCCCGACCCCGGGGAAACCGACGGGACGCCCGGCCACGACACCGACCCGGGCCCGGGGGGCATCCGCGAGCCCGCCGAGAGCGCACTGCCGATGCGCGTCCGGGTGCTCCGCG
>CAZIIX010000540.1:0-1572 GCA_964539345.1 uncultured Actinomycetes bacterium
CGGATCCCCGCCCGGTTCACCCCGTCGTCCTGCGAGAGCTCCTGCACCTGCTGCAGCAGCTCGATGTCCCGCTGCGAATAGCGTCGCCCGCCACCGGCGGTCCGCCGTGGCGACACCAGCCCCTCGCGGTCGTAGGACCGCAGCGTCTGCGCATGCATCCCGGCCAGCTCGGCCGCCACCGAGATCACGAACACCGGTGTGTCATAGCGGATCTCGCCGATGACCCGCCCATCGGAGCGCACCTGGTGGATCGGCCGGTCATCCGCGGCCTGCCGCGAGCGGTGCTCCCGCGGGCCCTCGTCATACCTCGGTCTCTTCGACACGCTCATCACGCACCCGCCGCCGCTCGATGCGCGCCACCGGAACCACGGCCGGCGCCGCCCACCGCCGCAGTGATCTCCGGCCGCGGATCCTCGGTCTGCGTCTCGGCGAACGCCTCCAACGCCGTCCGCGCCGCCTGGCTCACCTTGCTCGGCACCGCCACCTCGACCGTGACGATCAGATCGCCGACCCGGCCGTTCTTGCGCTGCACGCCCTTGCCCTTGACCCGCAGCTTCCGCCCCGACGACGTCCCGGGCGCCACCTTCAACGACACCGGCTTGTCCAGCGTCGGCACGGTGATCGTCGTGCCCAGCACCGCCTCGTGGAACGCCACCGGCACGGTCAGCGTCAGATTGTCCCCGCTGCGGCCGAACAGCCGATCGGCCTTGACCCGGATGACCACGAACAGGTCCCCGGCCGGACCACCGCCCAGCCCGGGCTCACCCTTGCCCGCCAACCGGATCCGCTGACCGTCCGACACTCCCGCCGGAATACGCGCATTGATCGTCCGCGGCGCATTGACCGTCCGCTCGCCATGGCATGTCGGGCACGGCGAATCGATGACGGAGCCAGTGCCGTGGCAGTTCGCGCACGGTTCGGAGAACGCGAAGTTCCCTTCGTTCCGCGTCGTCAGGCCGACCCCGCCGCACACCGGGCAATCGCGTGACGAGGTTCCGGGCCTCGCCCCGGTGCCATGGCAGGTCGGGCAGCTCGCGCGCTCGAACAGCCGCAGCGAGACGGTCGAACCCTGCACCGCGTCGGCGAACGACAGCGTCGCTTCGGTCTCCACATCGGCGCCGCGTCGCCCGCGGGTGGTGCGGCCGCCGCCGGAGCGCCGGTTGAACAGCCCGCCGAACAGGTCGCCCAGGCCGCCGTCACCGCCACCGCCTCCGCCGTGGCTGGCGTTGCGGAACAGGTCGCCCAGGTCGAAACCGCCGGCCGGGCCGCCGCGCATCCCGGAGCCGCCGCCCGGGAATCCGCGAAACGCCCCGGACGCCATCAGGTCCCGGGCCTCGTCATACTCCTTGCGGCGCTTGTCGTCGGAGAGCACGTCGTAGGCCTCGGAGACGGCCTTGAACTTCTCCTCGGCCTGCTTGTTGCCGGGGTTCTTGTCCGGGTGGAGGTCGCGGGCGAGCTTGCGGTAGGCCTTCTTGATCTCCGCCGTCGACGCGTTCTTCGACACCCCGAGCTCGGCGTAGTAGTCCTTCTCGAAGTAGTCCCTCTCGCTCACCCGCTACCTCCTTCCCGTCT
>CAZIIX010000541.1:0-1562 GCA_964539345.1 uncultured Actinomycetes bacterium
TCGCGCGGGTCTCGACGCGCAGCTTGGCGTCCAGGTTCGACAGCGGCTCGTCCATCAGGAACACGGACGGCTCGCGCACGATCGCCCGGCCCATGGCCACCCGCTGCCGCTGGCCGCCGGAGAGCGCCTTCGGCTTGCGGTCCAGGTACTTCTCCAGGTCGAGCAGCCCGGCGGCTTCCCGTACCTTGGCGGCGATCTCGGACTTGTTGACCCCGCGCAGCTTCAGCGCGAAGCCCATGTTCTCGGCCACGGTCATGTGCGGGTAGAGCGCGTAGGACTGGAACACCATGGCGATGTCGCGGTTCTTCGGCGGCACGTTGGTCACGTCGCGGCCGCCGATGAGGATGCGGCCCTCGTTGATGTCCTCCAGGCCGGCCAGCATGCGCAGCGCGGTCGACTTGCCGGAGCCAGAGGGCCCGACCAGGACCAGGAACTCACCGTCCTCGATGTCAAGGCTCATCCGGTCGACGGCGCGTACCGGGGGGTTGCCCGGGTACACCCGCGATGCCTGGTCGTAGGTCACCTCTGCCATGGTCACGTCCTTCGGTCGGCGTCCCCCGCCGGCGGCCGGCTCGCGTCTTGGCGTTCCGACGAGGTCGACGTATGACGTCGCCCGGGTCGGCCGGCCCGCTGGGGGACTGTTGCATTGTCCGATGTGACGCTACGACCCCGCGCGGGGCGAGGCAAGCCCCAACCGGAAAGCGCTTTCCCACACCAGGCGGAGCGGGGCGCGGCCGACGGTCCTCGTCATACCCGGATTCGGCCTCCCGGCAAAGCGCGGGCTACGGTCTTGCTATGGAAAGCACAGTTTCCAGTCCGCGACCGCGGCGGGCCGCCACTCTGGCCTCGCTCGCGGCCGAATTGGGGGTTTCGCGGACCACGGTCTCCAACGCCTATAACCGTCCGGACCAGCTCTCCCCGCAGTTGCGGGCGCGGGTGCTGGAGACGGCGCAGCGGTTGGGGTATCCCGGGCCGGATCCGATGGCGCGGTCGCTGCGCACCAGGCGCACCGGCGCAGTGGGACTGCTGCTGACCGAACAACTCTCGTACGCGTTCCGCGATCCGACGGCGGTGGCGTTCCTGGAGGGTCTCACCCTGGAATGCGACAAGGCGCGGGTGGGGCTGCTGCTGGTGCCGGCCAACCCGGATTCCGATGACGTCTCGGCGGTCTCCAGCGCGGCGGTGGACGGATTCGTGGCCTACTCGATGCCCGACGACGACCCGCACCTGCACACCGTGCTCGGCCGGGCACTGCCGACGGTGGTGTGCGACCAGCCGACCGAAGCGGGTGCGGACCTGGTGGGTGTGGACGACGCCGCCGCGATGCGGGAGATCGCCGCGCACCTGTTGGCGCTGGGCCACCGGCGGGTCGGGGTGGCGTGCATGCGGCTGGGCCGGGCGCACCGGGACGGGCCGGTGGACCTGACGCGGCAGGTCAATGCGCACTACCACGTGCAGCGGCATCGGCTGGCCGGCCTGCGCGAGGCGTTCACCGAGGCGGGGGTGGCGTGGGACCGGATCCCGGTGGTGGAGCGGTTCGAGCACACCGTGGCGTCCGGCAC
>CAZIIX010000542.1:0-1561 GCA_964539345.1 uncultured Actinomycetes bacterium
GGTGTCGGCCGCATTCTCGGCCGCATTCTCGGCGACACTGCCGGCCACCTCTTCGCCGCCGGGCGTGTCGTCCGAGCCGAGGTAGGCCTCGACGACGGCCGGGTCGGCACGCACCTCCTCCGGGGTGCCGCTGGAGATCTGTTTGCCGAAGTTGAGCACCGTCACCCGGTGCGACACGGCCATCACCAGCCCCATGTCGTGCTCGATGAGGATGACCGCGATGCCGAGTTCGCCGATCCGCTCGAGCAGTGCCAGCAGCTCGTTCTTCTCGCTGTGGTTCAGCCCGGCGGCCGGCTCGTCGAGCAGCAGCAGCCGCGGCTCCCGGGCCAACGCGCGGGCGATCTCCACCCGTCGCTGTTCGCCGTACGGCAGGTTGCGCGCCAGTGTGGCCCGGTCGCTGTGCAGCCGCACGAAGTCCAGCCAGTACTGCGCCAGGTCCGTCGCCTGCTGCTCGCTGTGCCGGTACCGCGGGGTGTGCAGGATGGCGTCCACGAAGTTCTGGTGGATCTTCAGGTGCGCCCCGGCTCGCACGTTGTCCAGCACCGTCAGGTCCGGGAACAGCCGGAGGTTCTGGAACGTGCGGGCCATGCCGCGCCGCGCCATCGCCGACGGCTTGTACCCGGTGACGGTCTCGCCGGCGAACGAGATCGTGCCGCCGGTGGGCTTGTAGAAGCCGGTGATGCAGTTGAACGCGCTGGTCTTCCCGGCCCCGTTCGGCCCGATGACCGACACGATATCCCCGTCATAGACCTGCAGGTCGAGCCCGTCGACGGCCTTGACACCGCCGAAGGACAGGTGCAGGTCGGACACGTCCAGCAGCGGCTGCCGGGTCGAGGTGGCGCCCGCGGCGGAGGCAGTGGCGGTGGCGTGGCTCATGCCCGATCACCCGCCGGCGCCTCGGGACCCGCGTCGAGTGGTTCGTCCGGCATCGTTCGTCGCACACCCCTGCGTTCTCGGGCCGTGAACGGCCACACCCCCTGCGGTCGGAACACCATCATGATGATCAGCACCACACCGAAGATGAAGTAGCGCCAGGCGCCGATGCCGGTCATCAGGTCGGGGCCGACGCTGATCACGATCGCGCCCAACACGATCCCCGGGATCGAGCCCATGCCGCCGAGCACCACGGCCATGAGGATCAACGCCGAGTACAGGAACGTGAAGTCGGTCGGCGACACCGCCGTCTGCTTCACGCCCCAGAGCACCCCGGCCAGCCCGCCGATGATGGCGCCGGCGATGTAGGCGGCCAGCTTCGTCTGGTAGGTGCGCACGCCCATCGCCTCCGCGGCGTCCTCGTCCTCGCGCACCAGGCGCCAGGCGCGGCCCAGCCGGCTCCGGCCGAGCCGGGCGGTGGCGATGATCGCCAGCGCGACGACCACCAGCGTGAAGTAGTAGAACGTGTGCGGATTGCGGATCGGATTGAAGTCCACCGGGCCGATGGAGAACGACGGGATCCCGTAGATCCCGGACGGCCCGCCGGTGATCGGCTTGAGGTTGTTCGCGCTGATGCGCACGATCTCGCCGAAACCGAGGGTGACGATGGCCAGGTAGTCGCTGCGCA
>CAZIIX010000543.1:0-1559 GCA_964539345.1 uncultured Actinomycetes bacterium
GCCCAGCCGTAAGTGGCCCTGGTGGGTGGAGATCCCCGTGCTGGTGGTCGTCGCGTTCCTGCTCACCTTCCTGATCCAGACGTTCGTCGCGCGGGTCTACTACGTGCCGTCCGGCTCGATGGAGCACACGCTGCACGGCACCGAGTCCGGCGGAGACCGCATCCTGGCCTACAAGCTCCCGTACGACTTCCGCGATCCGAAGCCGGGCGAGGTGGTCGTCTTCCGCGGCCCGGTGACCTGGACGCCGGAGGCCTCCATCCCCGGGCCGAGCACCTGGCTGGGCAAGGTCGGACAGAGCCTCGGCTCGGTCATCGGCATCGCGCCGCCCAACGAGAAGGACTTCGTCAAACGCGTGATAGCCGTTGGCGGACAGACGATCTCGTGCTGTGATGAGCAGGGTCGGGTGCAGGTCGACGGGCAGTCGCTGGACGAGCCGTACATCTACATGGACCCGGGGAGTTCGCCGTGGCAGTGGGTGGACGGCGTGTCGAGTTGCGCGATCGATCCCGATGACAAGACTCGGTATATGTCGTTCCGCTGTTTCGGCCCGTACACGGTCCCGAAGGACACGGTGTGGGTGATGGGCGATCATCGGTCGGATTCGGCCGACTCGACCTACCAGTGTCGCGGCCTGGTGCCGTCGCCGAACGTGCATTGCCAGGGGCCGATCCCGGTCGACGATGTCATCGGCAAGGCCATCTTCATCGTGATGCCCCCGTCCCGATGGGGCACGATCGATAGCCCGTCGCTCGTCCAACCCGGTGGGAAATGACCGCGCCCCGACGCCGTTCGTCATCGCAGGGACAGCGCCCCACACTGCGGATCGAGAGGCAGTTGCTGCGAAGCGGCTATGCGCGCCTGGCCGCGGTGGACGAGGTGGGCCGGGGTGCCCTCGCCGGGCCGGTGACCGTCGGTGCCGTGGTGGTCACCCCGATGATGCGGTCGGCGCCGGTGGGTCTGAGGGACTCCAAGGCGCTGACCCCGCAGGCGCGCAGCAGGCTGGTCGGTCCGATCCAGAAGTGGGCGGTGGACTGGTCGGTCGGACACGTCGCCGCCGCCGACATCGACCGGATCGGCATCATGGCGGCGCTGCGGCTGGCCGCGCTGCGGGCGATCGCCGGGCTGCGCGAGCCCGTTGACGCGGTGCTGCTGGACGGTAACCACGACTATCTGACGGCGTCGGCACAGGGGGAGCTGTTCCCGAGCGGCGGGTTCGGCGGATATGACGGGGGATATGACGGGGGCCTCGGCGCCGGACATGACGGAGCGTATGACGCGGGGCATGAGGCGGCCCCGGAGCCGGTCGTGGTCACTGCCGCCGGTCGCTTCCCGACCGTGCATCTGCAGATCAAGGCGGACCGGGACTGCGCAGGCGTGGCGGCCGCCAGCGTGCTGGCCAAGACGGCGCGAGACGCCCTGATGATCGACTTCGCGCGGATCTACCCGGACTACGGCTGGGGCGATAACAAGGGCTACGCCACCGGCGACCACCTGGCCGCGTTGCGCGCGCTCGGACCGTGCGAGCTGCACCGGACCAGCTGGCGCCTGCCGGCGGCGGA
>CAZIIX010000544.1:0-1544 GCA_964539345.1 uncultured Actinomycetes bacterium
GCGTCATCCTCGCATCGCCCCGTGCGCCGACGAATGTCCTGAAGAAGGCCATCGGTACGGCCCCGGCCGTGCTGATCAACCGTCCGATCACCGGCCGTGATGTCGTGCTCATCGACTACCAGGACGCCATGGCTCAGGCGGCGGCGCATCTGTCCGGGCAGGGGCATCGAACGATTGCCATGGTCCGCGGGCCCTCTGCGTCGTGGGCCGCGAACCAGCGGGCGAACGCCCTCACGCAGTGGGCCGACCGCGACGGCACGGCTCTGGTCGATCTCGGTCCTCGTGCGCCCACCTTCGCGGCCGGCCTAGAGTCAGTTCCGAGTGTGATCGCCAGCTCCGCAACGGCAGTCGTCGCGTACGACGACATGGTTGCCAGCGGCGTCATTGCCGGCCTGCACGAGGCGGGCCTTCGCGTTCCCGAGGACATCGCTGTCGTCGGGTGCGACGACACCCTATTGGCGCGGCTGCTGACCCCATCGATGACCACCATCCGTCCGCCATACGCGCAGATTGCAGCGGAGGCCATGAATTTACTGAACAGTCGGATCGCCGCGCCAACGCGGGCCGCGCGCCGTATCACGCTGTCTTCGACGCTCGTCGTCCGAGCCTCGTCGAGTGCCCCAGCCTCCGTCATCGCAACCGGAATGCCAGCTCCGGGAGCCTAGACCTGCACGAGTGTCGTCGCCACCGGGCGCGCAGTGGATAGCCCGTACGCCGCGTCGATGCGGCGAAGGTGTGACAGGCTCGTCGCTATGGATGACGACACCGGGCAGCGTGCGGCGGATGGCAGCGGCATCGTGTTCGACATGGACGGGGTGCTCATCGACACCGAGCACTGGTGGGACGGGATCCGCCGCGATATCGCTGCCGAGTACGACGGCACCTGGAGCGATCACGCCACCACCGACATGCTCGGGATGTCCACGCCGGAGTGGGCGCGCTACATGGTCGATGCGGTCGGCGTACGGCTGGGCGCCGACGATGTCGCGCGCATCGTGATCGACCGCATGGTGGGTCGGGTGGTCGCCGACCCGCCGGTGATTCCGGGCGCCGTCGATGCCGTGCGGGACGCGGCGCGGCGCGCACCCGTTGCCATCGCCACGTCCGCCCCGCCGCGCCTGGTGTCGGCGTTCCTGGAGAGCACGGACCTGCACGCGGCTGTGTCCTTCGCCGTCACCAGCGAGCAAGCCGGTGCCGGAAAGCCGGACCCGGCAGTGTATCTCGCAGCGGCACGAGGCATCGGCGCAGATCCGCAGCGGTGTTTCGCCGTCGAGGATTCGACCAATGGAATGCGTGCGGCGCTGGCGGCCGGCATGACGCTCATCGCCGCGCCGAACACGACGTTCCCGCCGGACCCGAGCGTCATCGGGCACGCATCCGCCGTGATCGGCTCGGTCGCCGAACTCGGCCCGGTCCTCGATCGACTGCCCTGGCCGCACGGGCCACGCTAGCGCCGCACGGGCCACGCTAGCGCCGCACGGGCCGCGAACCGCGCGCCGCGCCGCCCGGCACCGCTCAGCGGCCACCCACTGCGGCCAACACCG
>CAZIIX010000545.1:0-1537 GCA_964539345.1 uncultured Actinomycetes bacterium
AACGCGGCCAACGGCGAGGACAACCGGGACGGCGCCGACGACACCCGGTCGTGGAACTGCGGCGCCGAGGGGCCCACCGAGGACCCGGAGATCCTCGCGCTACGTGCCCGGCAGCAGCGCAACTTCCTGGCGACACTGCTGCTGAGCCAAGGGGTCCCGATGATCTCGCACGGCGACGAGCTCGGGCGCACCCAGCAGGGCAACAACAACACCTACTGCCAGGACTCGCCGCTGACTTGGGTGGACTGGGAGAACGCCGATACCGCTCTGATCGATTTCACCGCGGCGGTGGCCCGGCTGCGCCGCCAGCACCCGACGTTCCGCCGCCGGCGGTTCTTCGACGGGCGGCCGGTCGCCCGCGGCGAGGGCGAGCCGCTGCCGGACATCGTGTGGATGACGTCGGCCGGCGAGATCATGACGCAGCAGGACTGGGACGCCTCGTATGTGCGGTCGGTCGCGGTGTTCCTCAACGGCCGCGGGATCCGCGGCACCGACGAGCGCGGGCAGAACGTGGTGGACGACTCGTTCCTGCTGCTGTTCAACGCCCACCACGAGGACCTGGACTTCGCGCTCCCGCCGGAGGAGTACAGCCCGGCCTGGCAGATCGTCATCGACACGTCCGGCATCAGCGGGGACGGCGCACCGCTGCAGCCGGGCGAGAAGATCAGCGTCGCGGCACGCGGCACGGTCGTGCTGATGGGCACCACCGGGGAGGAACCGCCCACGCCCGAGTTCGCGCCCGCCGCAGCGGTTCCCGAGGTCGTCGAGGCGACCACCGGGGAGCAGGCGTAGCGGTGCGCACGCCGCGCTCGACCTACCGGCTGCAGATCACCGCCGGGTGCCCGTTGGACCGTGCGGCCGAGCAGGTGGGGTACCTGCACCGGCTCGGCGCCGACTGGGTCTACTGCTCGCCGCTGCTGCAGGCCGAGGCCGGCTCCGACCACGGCTACGACGTCGTCGACCACGACCGGACCGACGCCGCGCGCGGCGGACGCGACGGGCTGCGGCGGCTGGCGGACGCGGCGCACGGGGCCGGCATGGGGATGCTGATCGACCTGGTGCCCAACCACGTCGGCATCGCCACCCCGGAGCAGTCGGTGTGGTGGTGGGACGTGCTCACCCACGGGCGGGACTCCGTGCACGCCCGCGCCTTCGACATCGACTGGGACGCCGGGCACGGCCGGGTGCGGGTGCCCGTGCTGGGCGACGGCGACCCGGACCGCGAACTGGACGCGCTGCGGGTGGCGGACGGCCGTCTGCACTACTACGAGCACGCATTCCCGATCGCGCCGGGCACGGCGGGCGGCACGGCGCGTGAGGTCCACGACCGGCAGCACTACGAGTTGGTGCACTTCCGGCGCGCCGACAGCGAACTGAACTACCGCAGGTTCTTCGCGGTGAACACGCTCGCCGGCGTGCGGGTGGAGATTCCGGCGGTGTTCGCCGCCTCGCACACCGAGATCCGGCGCTGGGTCGAGGAGGGGCTGGCCGACGGGTTCCGGGTGGACCACCCGGACGGGCTGGCCGATCCGGCCGG
>CAZIIX010000546.1:0-1531 GCA_964539345.1 uncultured Actinomycetes bacterium
GTGCAGGGGCCGTGCTGTTCCCCTGGATGCGCCGCCGCAGCTCGGGGCGACTGGGGCGAGGCGCGGCGTAAGACCCGGACAGAGCCCGCCGCAGCCCGGGGCGCCCGGAGCGAGGCGCGGCGTCAGACCTGGACACAGCCAGCCGCAGCGCGGGACGCCAGCGGCCCGGATCGGCGTCATACCCGACCGAGTCAGCCGCCGCCGGGTCGCGGAGCGTCCATCGACGGCATCTGCTGGCTGAGCGGCGCAATTCGCTGCGGGTGGCGGATACCCTTCATCAATTGCTGGCCCAGTTCCGTCCGTCGCCCGTCGCCGTGGATCCAGCCCGGCCATCTCCTGGCGCGGTGCAGCGCCTCGGCCGCGTAGATGATGTGCATGGCCACTTGACGCCGTCGCCACGGCGGGTCGACGAACACCTGATGCACCAAGCCGCCTCGGGGATACCACCGGATAGCGCCCACCTGCCCCTGGCTGCGGATGCCCATCGTGGCGAACTCGTCATTGTCGATGACGGTGCCTGCGGGGAGCCGGTTGCCTGCGAACGCGACGAGGTTGGTGGCGCGCGGCGAGGAGTCCGGCTCGTCGACGTGAACGAACCAGGTCGGTGGCGCCTGAGGTGTGACGAAGTCGCCGAATTCGATCTGCATCATCCCGCGCATGCTCGACTTCGTTCGCAGTAGCACGGGGGCATCGTCCGGCGGGTCTGGCACCACGGCGCCGTCGGGGTAGGAGTCGTCCAGACGAAGCGTCACTCGTCGCAGGCCGGATGGCAACACCCCGTCATCGGTGACGATGATGTGCGCGGGCCATGCTCCGTCATCTGCAGGTTTCGCCATTGTGTGCGGCAGTTTAGCATGTTATGGTTTTTCTGGGCGTTTTATTCGCCGCCCTATCCTGCAGTCGGTTTTGGAGGGTTTCCCGTGAAGAAGGTCCTCGCGATGTCAGGCGCCGCCGCGCTCGGCGCGACGGGCCTCGGCGTGGCAGCGACTCCGGCCGAGGCTGCGCCGGCGTTGCCCGCGTGCGAGGACCTGAGTCAGCATTTCAACGTGGGGAAGACCGCTGACAGTGACTGGTACATGGACTGCGTGCCGCAGTAAGGACTCGGTAAGCCAGAGATCGCCTTCACCTCGGCGAACGGTATTCCCGACGGATTCGACCCGAACGCGGCCACCGTGACGACTATTTTCGACGGTGCCGCGGCCGTGGCCTATGTCGAGCCACTACTTGGCAGTAGGGATGTTTCCGGCGGCTTCACGGACGATTTTGAAGCGCAGGATCCGCAGCCGGGACCGAACGAGCACCGGTACACGACCGAAATGCTGCTGCAGATCGCTGACGTCTCCGCTATACAGCCGACTAGCCTGCCCGCGGGGTGTACCGACAGCTATGACGATGCCTTCCGCATCGACTATGTTCCGCGGACTGTCACCTTCTCCCAGGAGATCGACGGGACCATGTACACCTACCGGGGAACGGTAGGCACCGAGCCGTTGCAAGTGGGCGTGAACCTGACACCTGACCCCGATGACGA
>CAZIIX010000547.1:0-1530 GCA_964539345.1 uncultured Actinomycetes bacterium
GCTCCTGGAAGGTGTACGTCAAGGACGGCATCATCACCTGGGAGACGCAGCAGACGGACTATCCCTCGGTCGGCCCGGACAGCCCGGAATACGAACCGCGGGGCTGCCCGCGCGGCGCCTCGTTCTCCTGGTACACCTACTCGCCCACCCGGGTGCGCTACCCCTACATCCGCGGCCCGCTGCTCAAACTCTGGCGCGAGGCCAAGGCGCAGCACAGCGACCCGGTCCTCGCGTGGAAGTACATCACCAGCGACCCGGCCCGCAGCGCCGAGTACAAGAAGTACCGCGGCAAGGGCGGCTTCGTGCGCACCACCTGGAACGAGGTCAGCGAGATCATCGCCGCCGCGCACGTGCACACCATCCGCGATTTCGGCCCGGACCGCATCGTGGGATTCTCGCCGATTCCCGCAATGTCGCAAGTCTCCTATTCCGCCGGAACACGATTCCTTTCGCTGATCGGCGGAACAATTCTGTCGTTTTACGATTGGTATGCGGATATGCCGATCGCATCTCCGCAGGTATTCGGAGATCAGACCGATGTTCCGGAATCCGGGGATTGGTGGAATGCCGCCTATCTGATGCTCTGGGGATCGAACCTGCCCATTACCCGCACCCCGGACGCGCACTTCATGACGGAGGCGCGCTACAAGGGCCAGAAGGTGGTCGTGGTCAGCCCCGACTTCGGCGACCACACGAAGTTCGCCGACGACTGGCTGCCCTGCGCGCCGGGCACCGACGGGGCGCTGGCGATGGCCATGGGCCACGTGATCCTGACGGAGTTCTTCCGCGACCGGCAGGTGGAGTACTTCACCGACTACGTCAAGAAGTACACCGACCTGCCGTTCCTGGTGACGCTGCGCGAACGGGACGGCGCCTACGTGCCGGACAAGTTCCTCACCGCCGCCGACATCGGCCGCGACCAGGAGGCGGCCGAGCACCAGACCGTGCTGCTGGACGCGGCCACCGGCGAACCGGCGTTCCCCAACGGCACCCTGGCCTCCCGGTTCTCGAAGTCTGGCGTGGGCAAATGGAATCTCGACCTGGAGGGCGTCGACCCGGTGCTCACGCTGCACGGGCGCGGCGGCGAGGCCGTCCCGGTGGACCTGCCGCGCTTCGACCAGGGCGAGACCGAGGGCGGCTCGGCCATCCGGCGCGGCGTGCCGACGACGCGGATCGGCGACCGGCTGGTCACCACGGCGTTCGACCTGCTGATGGCGCAGTACGCGGTCGCGCGCGACGGGCTGCCGGGCGAGTGGCCGACCGGGTATGACGACGACCAGCCGTACACCCCCGCCTGGCAGGAGGGCATCACCTCCGTTCCGGCCCAGGCCGTGACCCGCATCGCCCGCGAGTTCGCCCGCAATGCCGAACTGACCAAGGGCCGGTCGATGATCGCCATGGGTGCGGGCACGAACCACTGGTTCCACTCCGACGAGATCTATCGCACGTTCTTCACCCTGCTGCTGCTGTGCGGCTGCCAGGGCGTCAACGGCGGCGGCTGGGCGCACTACGTCGGGCAGGAGAAGGTCC
>CAZIIX010000548.1:0-1526 GCA_964539345.1 uncultured Actinomycetes bacterium
CCCGGTTTGATGACGGTGTTGATGATCTCCAGCCGCTCGTCGAACGGCAGGAACGCCGACTTCATCGCATTGATGGTGAACCACTGCAACCGGTCCCACCCGTAGCCGAAAGCCTCGGCCAGCGCGGCCATCTCGCTGGTCATCGACACCCCGGACATCAGCCGGTTGTCGGTATTGACCGTCACCCGGAACCGCAGATCGGTCAGCAGACCGATCGGATGGGACTTGATCGACGGCGCCGCACCGGTCTGCACGTTCGACGACGGCGCCACCTCCAACGGAATGCGGCGGTCACGCACATACCCGGCGAGCCGTCCGAGCACCGGGCGGCCGTCCGTGCCGAGATCGATGTCGTCAACGATGCGCACACCGTGGCCCAGCCGCTCCGCGCCACACCACTGGATCGCCTCCCAGATCGACGGCAGCCCGAACGCCTCGCCAGCGTGGATGGTGAAGTGCTCGTTCTCCCGCTGCAAATACTCGAACGCGTCCAGATGGCGGCTCGGCGGGAAACCCGCCTCCGCGCCGGCAATGTCGAACCCGGCCACCTCCCGGCCGCGGAACGCGACCACGAGCTCGGCTATCTCCCGCGATCGGGCGGCGTGCCGCATGGCCGTCAGCAGCGCCCGCACCCGGATGCGGTGGCCGTCCGCCGCGGCGATCTCGGTGCCCTCGGCGAAGCCGTCCAGGACAGCCTGGACAACCTGCGGCAGGGTCAGGCCCGCCTCCAGGTGCTGCTCCGGGGCGAACCGCACCTCGGCGTACGCGACGCCGTCGGCGGCCAGGTCCTGCGCGCACTCGGAGGCGACCCTGCGCAGCCCCTCGACCGTCTGCATCACCGCCACGGTGTGTGCGAAGGTCTCCAGATAGCGCTCCAGCGAACCGGAGTCGGCCGCATCGCGGAACCAGCGGCCCAGCCCGGCCGGATCCGTGGTCGGCAGCGATCGGTAGCCGATGCGGCCGGCCAGGTCGATCACGGTGGCCGGCCGCACACCGCCGTCCAGATGGTCGTGCAACAGCACCTTGGGCGCGGAGCGGATGGTCTCGACGGTGAGCGGCGCGGGCATGCCAACGACGCTACCGGACGGCAGCGCGCAGCGGCCGGTCCCGCGGCCCGACGCCGCACGCATCGCACCACCGGCGGCGCCGGGCCGGCTGCCCGTCGCGGGCGACCCGTCAGCCGCGGATGGTGTTCAGCACGATCGCCCGCCGCGGGACCGGCTGACCGGTCGGCACGATCTCCACCGCCCCGGAGAGCTGCGCAACCGCGCCGGGAATCCGGTCCGGGGTGTCGGTGTGCAGCTCGAACAGCGGTGCGCCCTCGGCGATCTCGTCGCCTGGCTTAGCGCGACACAACACCCCGGCGGCGGACTGCACCGCGTCCTCCTTGCGTGCCCGGCCGGCGCCCAGCCGCCAGGCGGCCATGCCCACCGCGTAGGCGTCCATCTTGGCCACCACACCCGCGGTCGGCGCGGTCACCGTCTCGGTCTGCTTCGGCCGGGGCAGCGGAGCGTCCGGATCGCCGC
>CAZIIX010000549.1:0-1519 GCA_964539345.1 uncultured Actinomycetes bacterium
CGTTCGGTCATACGCGGCCGCAGTGGATCGTCCCGTACGGCGGCACCATGACGGTGGACGGTGCGAGCCGCCGGGTGTTCGCCGACTACGGCTGACCGGCCCCGCCCCGGACTGCTGCCCTCACCTCGTTGTGGGTGTCTCAGCGCGCTCTCGGTGACGCGCTCAGACACCCACAACCGGCTTTCGGGGCCCGGACTGGGGCTCAATGCTCGTGGCGGGCGCGGGTGCAGCGACGCGCGCGGCTAGTGGATCGCCGCCTGCTGGATGGCGAGCGCCACCGCCCCCATCAGACTCGCCCGCTCCCCGAGGGATGCGGCCACCACCGTCATCTCGGAGGCGACGTAGGGCTGCGTGTACCGATCGATCGCCGAGCCCACGCTGTCCACCAGCGCCTTGCGCGCCATCGAGCCGCCCATGATCACCAGGCCGGGGTCGAGGTTCGCGGCCACCACCGTGATGACCTTCCCGATCGCGTCGCCCATATCGGACAGCAGCCGGATCACCCCGGGGTCGCCGGCCTCCTCCAGCGCGGAGAGGTCCGCGATCGTCATGGTGCGCCCGTGGGCCGGTGCCAGCAGGGCCAGCGCGGCGTCGGCGGAGGAGACCGTCTCCAGGCAACCGCGCGATCCGCAGCGGCACAGCGCGCCGTCGTCGCGCACCTGCACGTGGCCGATCTCCCCGGAGGCGCCGCGCGAGCCGCGGTAGAGCCGGCCGTTGAGGATCAGCCCGGTGCCGATTCCGCTGGACACCTTGACGAACACCAGGTTCTCGATGCCGCGCCCGACGCCGAACCGGTGCTCGCCCAGGGCGCCGAGGCTGGCGTCGTTCTCCGCCATGACGGTCAGCGACGTGCGGCGCGCGATCTCGGCCGCCGGGTCGTAGCCGGCCCAGGTCGGCAGCACCGTTCCGGCGCACACCCGTCCCGATCGGGGCGCGCCCCCGCCGTCCCCGTGCGTGGAGCCGCCGAACGCCCCGTCGCTGCCGAGCTGGCCGGGGAAGCCCACCGGCGGCAGCGATCCGTACGCCCCCATCGGCACCGGTCCGTCGTCCGCCCCGGATTCGTCCGGGTCCAGGGCCACCGGGCCCGGGACTCCGACCGCGACCATGGCCGGTGGATCGCCCGCATCCACCTCGGCGATGAGGGCGGTGATGATCTCGGCGGCGCGGTCCAGGGACGAGTCGGCGTTGTTGTGCACGTCCATCGCCTCGCGGCGTTCGGCGAGCACGGTGCCGTTGAGGTCCGCCACCGCGACCGCGACGTGCGAGTGGCCGAAGTCGACGCCGACCACGGTGCGGGACTCGGCCGCCAGCCGCACCAGCGCCGCGGGGCGTCCGCGACCGGACCCGTTGCGGCGCCGCGAGCGTCCGCCGGAGCCGCCTGCCCCGGAGCCACTGGACCCGGGACCCCCGCCGGAGCCAGCGGTATCGCCGGGCCCGCCGGCCGAGCCGGCCCCGCCGGAGCCACCGGTATCGCCGGGCCCACCGTCATACCCGTTGCCGCCCGTCGACCCCTCGCCGC
>CAZIIX010000550.1:0-1513 GCA_964539345.1 uncultured Actinomycetes bacterium
CATCTCACGCGATGACGACGGAGACCTCGTCATAGCCGCTGGAGCCGTTCGGCGCGGGCGGTGCGGGTGTCGGGTCCTGGACGGCGCCGGTGCCGTCGATCGCCCGGCAGCGCAACCGATGCTTCCCGGATGACACGCCGGTGGTATCCCACCGGAACACCCACTGCCGCCAGGTGTTTCCGGATACGGTGCCGGCCAGCTCCGCGTCCCGCCAGGGCCCGTCGTCGACCCGCAGCTGCACCGCGGAAATGCCCTTCGGCTGTGCCCAGGCGACGCCGGCCACGGGGACCACGCCGGTCGGCACGGTCACGTCGTACTGCGGGGTGTCGATGCGCGAGGCGATCTTGATCGGGCCCTTCGCGGACCAGCCCCGGTCCGTCCAATAGCCGGTCACCTCCGAGAACCGCGTCACCTCCAGGTCGACCACCCACTTCGTGGCGGACACGTAGCCGTACAGCCCGGGCACCACGAGCCGGGCCGGGTACCCGTGGTCGATCGGCAGCGGCGAGCCGTTCATGCCGATGGCCAGCAGCGCGTCGCGGTCGGCGGTGACGGCCTCCAGCGGCGTCGCGACGGAGAAGTGGTCGGCGCTGGTCGAGTACAGGCAATCGGCGCCCGGCTGCGGCTTGGCCCGCTCGAGGAGATCGGCGAGCGGTACCCCCTGCCACACCGCATTGCCGGCCAGGTCCCCGCCGACCTCGTTCGACACGCAGGTCAGGGTGATGACGCGTTCGACCTGCGGCATCGCCACCAGCTCCGCCCAGGTGACGGTGAACGGCTCGTCGACCAGGCCGTGGATCACCAGCCGCCAGTCCGCGGTCGTGACGCGGGGAACGGTGAAAGCGGTGTCCACGCGGTAGAAGTCGTCGTTGGCGGTGAGGTACGGGGTGAGGCCGGGCACGGGCGGGTTCACCGTCGCCGGGATCCGAGCACGGCCCAGGGCGGGAAGAGTGACCGTCGCCCGGTCGGCCCGCAGATCCACGACGTCGGGTACCAGCCGCGACAGTGCTCCCGCGACGAAGGCCAGGCCGGCCCCGATCCCGCCCAGCCGCAACAGTTGTCGACGATCGAACGCGGCGATGGACGCCTCCGATGCGCCGGCGGCTTCCGCGGGTGCGTCATCCGGAGGCCAGAAGACGCGCAGCAGGAACCAGGTGCCGGCCGCACCACCGATCACCGTCGGGACCGCGTCTCCGGCGCCGGCGTCCGGTCGCGTCACCACAGCGAGGGCCGTCACCGCCACCAGCAGGACCCCCAGTGCCGCTGCGACGAATCGGTTGATCCTGCCGATGACGCCGATGACGACGCCGACGATGACGAAGGTGACGACCATCGCCACGGCCAGGGCGACCTTGTCGTGCTGACCGAAAGCGCTGATGCCGATGTCCTTGAGCCATTCCGGGGTGATCGCGATGAAGGCGGCCCCCAGGGCGCGGACCGGGGATGCCGTCCCGTCCAGGGCACGCAGCCAGGCGCCGGTCGTCGCAGCCAGTTCGGCGACGGCCAGCGTCAG
>CAZIIX010000551.1:0-1507 GCA_964539345.1 uncultured Actinomycetes bacterium
GGGTGCACCTGGCCTCGACCCGGCCGATGCGCCGCGCCACGCTCGCCGCATTCGCCCTGTTCAGCGCCGGCATGCTGGCCGCCGTCGTCGCCGGCCTGCTGCAGATCGTCGGCATCATTCCACCACTGAACGCCACCGCCGGCCTGAAGAGCCAGGCGCTCGCCGTCCTGCTGGGCGGCGCCCTGGCGGCCGCCAGCGGGCGGGTCGTGCAGTTGGGCATCCAGCAGCGCCGCCGCACCGGGACCTACAGCCGACGGCCCGCCGGCGTCGCGCTCGGGGCGAGCGCCGTCCTCGTCCACGTCCCGGGCCGGGACCTCGTCATGCCCTGGAGCGACATCGTCGACATCGACGCGTCGGAGATCCCCGGCCGCGCGCAATCGATACCGGTGATCCGGTTCACCCTGCGCGACGACCGGCCACTCACCCAACGCGCCCAGCTGGTGCCCACCGCGGGGGTCCGGGTGCCCGTCGACGCGTTGTTCACCGCCCTGACCTGGTACCTGCGCCATCCCGCCGCACGCTGGGAACTGGGCCGCGCGGAGGGGGAACGACGGCTCGCCGGATGGCGCCGGGAAGCGCTCGGCACCCAGGAGGAGTGAGCGCCTGGGCCGCGCCTCGCGTCCGCGTCCCACCGCCGGCCTCGCAGTCGCCCCAGGCCCACACCACCAAACCCCACACCCCCTGATTTTTCGCGCCACGTCCCCTATGCTGAAAGATATGCGGACTACAACGACTACGACGACAGATTTTCCCGTCCACCGGGTAGCGCCGAACGAGGTGCACCAGACACTGGGCAAACACCTGCTCGCCGACGGATTCCCGCTCGTGGTAGACACCAGGGCCAGCCACGGATCCACCGTCATCGATGCGGCGACCGGCGACGAATACCTCGATCTCTACACGTTCTTCGCCTCGTCGCCGCTGGGCCTGAACCCGCCGGGCATCGTCGACGACCCCGAGTTCATGGCGCTGCTCGCCGAGGTCGCGGCCAACAAACCCGCCAACTCCGACGCCTACACCACGCACTACGCCGAGTTCGTCGACACGTTCGCGCGGGTGCTCGGCGACCCCGCACTGCCGCACCTGTTCTTCATCGAGGGCGGCGGCCTGGCGGTGGAGAACGCGCTGAAGGTCGCGTTCGACTGGAAGTCCCGCCGCAACGAGGCCGCCGGCCGCTCCCCCGAGCTCGGCACCCAGATCATGCACCTGACCAAGGCGTTCCACGGCCGCACCGGCTACACCATGTCGCTGACCAACACCGACCCGGTCAAGGTCGCGCGCTTCCCCAAGTTCGACTGGCCGCGCATCGACGTGCCCGCCATGGTCTTCCCGATCGAGGAGCACCTGGACGAGGTCGTCGCCGCCGAGCAGCGTGCCCTCGGCCAGGCCCGCGCCGCGTTCGAGGCGAACCCGCACGACATCGCCGCATTCATCTGCGAACCCATCCAGGGCGAGGGCGGCGACAACCACATGCGCCCGGAGTTCCTGCAGGCCATGCAGGCGCTCA
>CAZIIX010000552.1:0-1506 GCA_964539345.1 uncultured Actinomycetes bacterium
CGGGGACTTGACAGTGACCGCCCCACGCTGTCATGATTTGTTAAGACAACCGGACCAATGGAGTGTCGTTGCGGTGGCAGAGGCGGTGCAAAGTGGGGATGCGACAGGCGGGATTCGACCTGCTCACGATGGGGCGGATCAGTGTGGACATCTACCCGCTGCAGGACGGCGTGCCGCTGGAGCAGGTCGAGACGTTCCGGAAATACCTCGGCGGAAGCCCGACGAACGTCGCGGTCGCGGCCGCGCGTCACGGGCTGGCGACCGCGGTCATCACCGGCGTCGGTGACGATCCCTTCGGTCGCTACTGCCATGCGGAGCTCGCCCGCCTGGGCGTCGACAATCGCTACGTCACCTCCGATCCGGACTACCCGACGCCGCTCGCTTTCTGCGAGATCTTCCCGCCCGACAGCTTCCCGCTCTACTTCCGCCGCGAACCCAAGGCGCCCGACCTGAACATCGCCCCGTCCGCCCTGGACCTCGAGGCGGTCCGCTCCGCCACGGTGTTCTGGGCGACGGTGACGGGCCTGTCCGAACAGCCGAGCCGGGATGCGCACTTCGCCGCCTGGCAGGCCCGCGGCCGGCGCCGACACACCGTGCTGGACCTGGACTATCGCCCGATGTTCTGGCCAGACGCGCAGGAGGCGACCGCGCAGATCGCGCGTGCGCTCGACCACGTCACGGTGACGGTCGGCAATATCGAGGAGTGCGCCGTCGCGGTGGGCGAGTCCGAGCCCGATCGGGCCGCCGATGCCCTGCTCGAGCGTGGCGTGGAACTGGCGATCGTCAAACAAGGGCCGAAGGGGGTGCTGGCCAAGTCCGCGCACGAGCGGGCGGAGATCCCACCGTTCCAGGTCGACGTCGTCAACGGCCTCGGAGCGGGCGACGCGTTCGGCGGCGCGCTGGTCCACGGGCTGCTGGCCGGTTGGCCGCTGGAGCGGACCATGCGCTTCGCCAATGTCGCCGGCGCCATCGTCGCGTCCCGGCGAGAGTGCTCGACGGCGATGCCGTTCACGCAGGAGGTCACCGATCTGATGGCGGGTGCCCAGCTATGACGGCACTCGATATCGCGCGCGAGCACGGCATTCTCGGCCCGGCACAATTCGACCGGCTGGCCGAAGTCCGCCGCAACAGCCCCGAACGGATCGCCGCGGCGCACGCCGAGCGGGTGCGGCCGGTCCCCAACTCCGACGGTCGGCTGTTCCTGGTCGCAGCCGATCACCCGGCGCGCGGGTCGCTGGACGTCGGCGGGCGTCCCGGGGCGATGGCCGACCGTCACGAGCTGCTGGCGCGTCTCGCCGTCGCGCTCACCCGACCGGGCGTCGACGGAGTGCTCGCGACGCCGGACATCATCGACGACCTCGCCCTCCTCGGCGTGCTGGACGGCAAGGTCGTGGCCGGGTCGATGAACCGAGGCGGGCTGCATGGCTCGTCGTTCGAGATGGACGACCGGTTCACCGCCTACGACATCGATGCGCTGGTGCGCGACCGGCTCGACTTCGCCAAGGT